>JBOFSS010000060.1:0-5961 GCA_051651665.1 Mycoplasma sp. | reverse complement strand
AGAAATTCATGGCAAAATTTAGAGCACTAACCTTACCTAAAGGTTGAATTGAAGTAATTTGTGGTCCAATGTTTGCTGGTAAATCTGATGAACTAATTAGAAGGTTAAATAAATTAATTTATGCAGATGTTGAATACGTTATATTTAAACCAAAAACTGATACTAGAACATTATCAGAAATCAAATCTAGAAATGGTCTAGTAGATTCAGCTATTGTAATAGAACAGCCATATGATATTTTGCATCATTTAATGGAAACTCGAAAAATGTATAATGTTGTTGCAGTTGATGAGGCGCAATTCTTTGATGAATCATTAGTTGAAGTTGCAGATATTTTAGCAGATCATGGATATGTAGTTATCATAGCTGGACTAGACAGAGATTTCAAGGGTAGTCCATTTGGTCCGATTCCTGAATTATTAACATATGCAGACATAGTCAACAAATTAACAGCTATTTGTACCGAATGTGGAGCGCCAGCTACTAGAACTCAAAGATTGATAGATGGTCATCCTGCAAATTATAATGATCCATTAGTCTTGATTGGCAACACTGAATCATATACTGCTAGGTGTAGACACTGCCACAAAATACCAGGTAAACCAATGAGTGAAGCCGAAGAAAAATTCAAAAAATTCACAGGCAAATTAATGCATTAATTTAAATAGTTTTTCTAAATTATTTTCACACTTTTTAATATAGTCTTCCATTTTTGGGAGACTATTTTTTTCATTCAATGCCCATCCATAAGAAAAAAATCAACGGACGAACAATAAGTTATATATGTCATTTATTCCATTGATAACACCACTAGTTCCAATGGCTTTTTCTAAAATATCTATATCATAGACTTCTTCTTCAGCTAAGAAGTTAATAATATCAAATCACTCGTAATTATAAGAAGTTCATTCAAAATCTATCAATTGGACATGATTAATACCATCAGATTCATAAAATATAATATTTTTTATATTAATATCATTATGTGATAAAATCCACTTTGTTTTATATTTTTGTAAAAGTTTTATATAAAAATCATAATAAGGACAAATGTGAGAAATTAAGTCATCATATTTAAAATATGGAAATAATTGTAAAGAAGTTGTTGGTTTAAGTTTATGGAATATTTCTATTTCTTCAGTTATTAGTTCAATTAATAATTTCAAATCAACTAATGGTTTTCCTTCAATTCAATTTCTAATTATTAAATTTTTATCAGAGTATATCAATTGATTGTTTTTGTATATTTTATATATATCGGATTCAGAAGTAATATTTTTACCTTCTTTGATATTTAATTTAATTTGAAATTTCTTCCCATCTTTTAAGCTTAATAAATAAGTTTCATTAATAAATCCTGAATAGAAAAGTGAACAATTATCGATTTGTTCAAATTTATAATTAGTTTTTTCAATAAATAAGTTCTTAATATTCAAATCAGTCATATCTTATATTTATACACCAATATTGATTATTTTAAGATAAATAAAATCACTTGTTTCTTAAAGTGGAAAAGTTGATTTAAAGTACTATAATAAAATTAGAAAATATGTGAGGTAGTACATATGACACAACAAGTTATTAACCTTAAAGGTAGAAGTTTATGTTCTTTAATAAAAGATTACACAGTTGATGAAGTTAAGTATTTAGTTAATTTATCATTGGCTGTTAAGGCTCATAAAAAAGATGGTAATTTACAAAAAGAATGATTGAATGGTAAAAATATTGTAACTCTATGAGAAAAAGATTCAACAAGAACACGTTGTTCATTTGATGTGGCATCATTTGATTTGGGAATGTGTGTCACATATATAGGTCCACAAGGATCTAACTATGGTAAAAAAGAGTCAATCGAAGACACAGCTCTTGTTCTTGGTAAATTTTATGATGGAATACAATTTCGTGGTTTTAGTCAAAAGAATGTAGAGATATTATCGAGATTATCAACAGTACCTGTTTGAAATGGATTGACTAATGATGAACACCCTACACAAATTATTGCTGATTTAATGACAATGGTTGAAGAAATGCCCAATAAAACATTTGATGAATTGAAAGGAAAAAAATTCATTTTTATAGGTGATTATAAAAATAATATGGGGCACTCTGAAGCTATCGCTTGTGCTTTTGCAGGTATGCATTGTATATTGTGTGGTCCAGATGATTATCAATCAATGATGATTCCTGAAATTATTGATAAAGTTAATGAAATCAACAAAATTACAGGTGGCTCTTTGACTTTTTGTAATGACAAAATCATTGCTGCTAAAAATGCGAACTTTATTTATACTGATGTGTGAGTATCACTTGGAGAACCTTTTGAATTATTTGATAAAAGAATTGGTGAATTAAAAGATTTCCAAGTTGATATGAATATGATAAATAGTGCTAATAATGATGTAAAATTTTTGCATTGTTTGCCTTCATTCCATGATAACAAAACTTCATTTGCTCAAGAAGTTTCTAAAACACTTTCAGAAAAATACCCATTGGTTAAAAATGGTGAGATAGAAGTAACCGATGAAGTATTCCAATCAAAGCATTCAATTGTTTTTAGAGAAGCAGAAAATAGAATGCATTCAATTAAGGCTATTATGTTAGCAACATTAGCGAATAGCGAAGACATTAAGAACTGGCTACATACTTACTTAATTAAATAATTCAAATAAATTAAAGACCATGGCAATGATCACCTACATCATTGCCATGGTTTTGTTATCTAAACATTAAATTGTAATAAATTTAAAATCAATCAACCTATTAATTTATATTACAAACTTAAATATAAAAAATTTCAAACCTTATAATTCATATTTATAATAATTTAATAAGTAAGTAGTTCTCATATTTTTAATAAAATTTAATAATAACATCATACTAATACACAACATAATTTGACAGTAATTAAAAAGTGCTCTGTCATCATAATGATGAACATTGCACTTAATAATCTTATATAAACTATGATAATATTTATTATTTAAATAATGTTTTTTGGATTTCTTTAGTTAATGATTTAATAATATCTTTATACTTTTGTTCTTCATAATATAAGGTTTTTGGTTGACTAAAGAATAAGTTGTAATAAATTTTGAATTTAGGTTCAGTTCCAGAGATTCTAAATTTGATTCAAGCATCACCTGCTAATTTTCATTCGATACAACTACCAGATTCATTTCAGTACACATCTTCAATTTTTAAACCACAGAAATTACCAGGTTTAATTTTTAATGCATTACTTTCAAGATTAGTAGCTTTATCTTTTCAATTATTACCAGGAATATTAATAGAAACTGTTTCTCCGTATCAATAACCATATCTTTGATAAATTTGAAGTTCTAATACATCAACCAAGTCCAATTTTTGTTTTTTATAGAAATGGTACATTTGTAATATTAATGCTGCAGCGGCAATTCCATCTTTTTCTCTTATCGAATTACTAAAACACATTCCAATAGCTTCTTCAAATCCAATTATGAATTCTGATTCAGTACCATCGATATGATCCATAGCTATAGCTATATTTTTAAATCCTGTAGCAGTTCTTAATACTAAACCGTTATAATCTTCAACAATTTTATTGATTAATGAATTAGTTACATAAGTTGAAATTACAACAGGGACCAAATCACCATAGTTTTTATACTTAAGAATATAATTAGTAGCTAAGATACCTGTCTGATTACCATTTAGATAGTTTCATTTACCTTTATGTTTAATTGCCACAGCTAATCTGTCACCATCTGGATCAACTCCTAACATTATATCTGAGTTATATTGCTCCGCTACTTTTAAAGACTCTTTAAAAGATGCAGGATCTTCAGGATTAGGGGCTTCGGAGTTAATAAACTCTGAATCAGGAAATCTTTGAGATTCCACAGGGATAATGTTGTTACCTAATGATTTTAAATACTCAACAGTGTGCAAACAACAAGCGCCATGATGTGGTGTAAAAATAATCGGTGCATTTGATTTTTCTTGCGGATTTATATCTAATTTGATAGTGATATCTTTTAAGTATTGATTAATAGATTTTTCGCTAATATATTTAACTTCTTTTAAGTTTGGTGCATATCTAACTTGTAAGTTGGTATATGTATCTGGGAGGTAAGAAATAATCTCATCAGCTTCTTCTTCAGTTACTTGAGCTCCATGTCTATTGTAAGCCTTAAAACCGTTATATTCTTTTGGGTTGTGGCTAGCAGTAATATTTATTGCACCATCAAAATTCTCATGACGAACAATATAAGATACCATAGGAGTTGCTAACATCGTATTTTTAGGAGCTAAGTAAGCTTCGAAACCAGTTGCTGATAAAATATAGGCCACATGGTTGGCAAAATGTCTACCATTACTCCTGTTATCATGAGCAATTAAAATTTTAGGTTTCTTATTTTTATTTGGAATGAAATATTTCATTACAAATTTAGAATAAGCAACAGTTAATCTTTGATAAGTAAATTCATTTAAGAATAATGGACCTGGCCCCATAGGAGCTCTATATCCAGCGGTTCCAAATTTTAATGGAGCATCTGAGAAGGAGGCTTCAATTTGTTCCTTTGTCATTGTTTCCATCTCTTCTTTTACATGAGTTGGAACATCTGAACTACTCATTCATTTGTTGTAAATAGCATTTTCAGTTTTCATATTTATCTCCTTATTTATCTAAATAACTTTTTCTAAAACAGTTAGGTAATAACTCTTTAAATTTATAAGTCATCTTTTCACCAATTGAATTTCAAATAATAATTAAATCTTCATCATTCATAAACTCAGCTAATACTTGCCTGCAAGCTCCACATGGTGTTCCGAATTCTTTTAAATTATTACCACATATAATATGTGCTTCTTTGAAATGATAAATACCTTTTGTACAAGCATTTGTTACTGCGTTTCTCTCTGCACATATAGTCAAACCATAAGAGGCATTTTCAACATTAACACCATAATGTTCACAATTTGCATCATCAATTAGAAGGCAAGCAACAGGGTATGAAGAATATGGTATATAAGCATTTTTTTGTAAAGATAATAATTTTGAATGAATATCAGACATTCTAGTCCTCACTTCTAAAATCGAGCAACTTACGAAGTTTATTTTTAGAATAAGGTTTGACACTCTTTATGATAGTTGATGCTTCATTACCGAAATCAAATCTATTTTCTATTACCGAATCTTGAACAGAGTATGAATTTTTATCTTGAAGATATTCTCTTGGTTCTCAAAGTTCTTTTTCAGTATCGAATTCATTTTCAATTTTACTTAATTTTTTATTTTTATTCATATTATGATTATAACATTTAATGTTATTTCTTTTATTGCAAATACATATGTAATATTTTTGTCATTTTAAAAACAACTATTTTAATGATCATTAAAAAAACTTTTTTAAATTTTATATAAAAAAATCAGGCTTTGTATTACCTGATTTTTATTTTAATAAAGAATTGAATTATTCTTTTGGTTATTTAGAATCTTCTGATTTTGTTTCAGTAGAATCTTTTTCTTTTTTAGAATCTTTTGATTTTGATTCAGAAGTTGAAGGCTTAGTTTTTTTAGATTCTGTTTTTTCTTCTTTTTTAGCTTTTTCTTCGTTCGCTTTTTTGATAGAATTTTCTTCTTTAACTTTTTGAGCTTCAGGAGGAAGTTTTTTGTTTTTATGAATGAAGTCAATATCATCTTTTAAGATTGTCTCAATTAATAATAAAGCTTCAACTAATAAATCAACTTCTTTTCTATTATCTTCAATAATCTTTAAAGCATTTTGATATTCACTTTGAATAATGGATTCAATTTTTAAATCGATCTCTTCAGCTTTTTTATCAGAATACATTTTTTGTTGTTGGTAAGGGTTAACATATCCCTCAGAAGAAATGAATTGAGTCATACCAACATCTGACATACCTAATTGCATTACCATCGCTCTAACAACATTAGTTATTTTATATAAGTCATTAGAT
>JBOFSS010000059.1:0-25641 GCA_051651665.1 Mycoplasma sp. | reverse complement strand
ATATCCACAAGTGGTTTTTTAAAAATTAACGCAGTTTCAAAGCAATGATCTATACCATCTTGATATAGTTGACCAATAGAATGTAAATCCTCACTGTTGTTTGCTATTGTTGGTAAAATGGTGTTAATTTTTTTACCTTCTGATTCAGCAAATATTTGTTTGTAGTGTTCACTTATATATTTGAGATTATTCTGATATGTTGTGAATATCTCAATATCTTTATTATCTTTTGAAAATAAGTGGTGTCTTGCAAGAGCATATAACATTGCTGGATTCTCAATTGATTCAGTTCTTTTGAATTCATCAAGCATTGTTATTCATCCTTGAAGAATTTTATCTACATCTAACCCTGATAATGACATTGCTAAAATTCCAACAGGAGTTAATGTAGAGAACCTGCCTCCGATATCATCAGGGATAGTTAGTGTTCTATAGTTTGAATTATCAGACAATGATTTTAAAACTCCTTTAGATGAGTCAGTGACTGATATAATTCTAGAAGAATGTTCATCATTGTATTTATTTTTCAATGCTTCTCTAAAAATTCTAAAATTCACAGCAGTTTCAAATGTTGTCCCTGATTTAGAAATAACTACTATTGCTCAATTCTTTTCTTTTAGTGATTCTATTAAAGAATAATTGTAATGTGAATGTAATCCACTCACAAATATTAAATCTATATCTTTTTTTGCAAATGGTAAAGAACACATATCTATACCGGCTTTTGATCCGATGTAAGATCCTCCGATACCAATGATTACAACTGTTTCAATTTTCTTAGAATTTCATTCTTTTTTAATTTCTTTTATTAATGGTAATTCATTTTTTAAAAAATTATCATTCGGTCAAGAAAGTCATCCTAAGAAATCATTACCTAATCCTGTTTTATTTAAAATAATTTCTTTTATATTTTCCAATTTTTCAAAATAATTTTCTTTTAATTTATCTTCTGAAATTGTTAAAAGATTATCTAATTTAAGATTGATATTTTTTTTATTATTCATAAAACTATAAATCCGCTTTTATGCTAGCAGCTTCATCAATCACAATCAGAACATTAGGGTGATTAACTAATATACTAGCTGGGAAGTCTTCATCAAATTTTGTTGCTTTAGATAATTTTTCTACCGCTTCTATTTTAGATTCTCCAAATGCTAATAAAATTATTTGTTTTGATTGCATGATTGTGTCAAGGCCCATTGAAATTGCTTGTTTTGGAACTTCATCAAGATTACCGTTAAAATATTTTTTACCATTAACTTCTATAGTTGATTGAGCTAAATCAACTATTCTTGTTTGTGATTTTTCTTCACTTCCCGGTTCATTAAAACCTATATGACCATTAACACCAATTCCTAATATTTGAATATCTACTCCACCTTTAGATTTTATTTGATCTTCAAAATTAACATTTTCTTCTGGGAAAAAAGTGTTTTCTAAATTAATATTCACATGGTTGAATAATTGTTCTCTCATGAATCTATGGTAACTAATTTCACTTGTGTAATCAACACCTAAATATTCATCTAAATTGAATGTTAATATTTCACTTCAATTTGTATTATTTTTTTTATGATTCTCTACTAAAAATGAGTAAAGCTCTACGGGGGTTGAACCAGTTGCCAGACCAAGTCTAGTTGATGGGTTTTTTATTATAGTATCTATAATAAGATCAGCAACATATTTAGAAGCTACTGTTTCATTTTCGAATTTTTTAATTTGCATTTTTACCTCTTTTGATACATTAATATTATATGAAAAAAAAGTATAAAAAATACAATTAGAAAAAAAGAGAGTATAATTGTTTTTATATACACAATAAAGGAGTATTTAAAATGTCGCAAGAGCAAATACAAAAATTACAATCTATTAAAAAGAAATCAATCTGATCAATTGTTTTAATAGTTACATTGATACCAATTTTAATTGGAGCTATTATGAGTTGAGTATGTATTTACCAAGTTTTATCAACTAAATGAGAAAATAGTGAAGTTGAAGGTTCTAAAACATTATGAGGAATATTATCAATCTTTATATTAGGTCCTATTGGAACTTTAATTTTTGCAAGTCAATCACTAAAAAAATAATATAGTAATTAATATAAAAAAAATACTCTCAGATATGTTCTAAGAGTATTTTTTTTATATTAATTCTTTAATGAACTTTTTGATTTCATCAGATATATCTTTATCTTTTAGTGATAAATAAATTGTGGCTTCTACATACCCTTTTTTCTGACCAATATCAAATCTTCTTCCACTAAACGGTTGTGCAACCATTTTTTTAGATTGATTGAGAATTCTTAGTGCATCAGTTAATTCGATTTCATTTCTAATATCTCTTTTAGTAGTTTTTAGAACATCAAATATTTCTGGTGTTAATATGTACCTTCCTGAGATTGCATAATTACTAGGTGCTTCTTCAATTGATGGTTTCTCAACTAAATCTTCTATTTCTAAAACTCTATTTTCTAATTCTTTTGATGGTTTTATAATTCCATATTTATCAACATCAGTTCTTTCAACTTCTTGCACACCAATTACACATGTATCATATTTTTCATATGCATCAATACATTCCCTTAGAGCTGGCTTTTGATCATCATTAGTTATGACAATATCATCCCCTAATAAAACAGCAAAAGCCTCGCCATTAGTAAAATTTTCTGCCGTCATAATAGCATGACCTAACCCTAATTGCTCTTTTTGAATAACAAATTGAATATTCATTAAATCAGCTGGTTCATTTATTAAATTAAGTTCCTTGATTTTCTTTTTTTCTAAAAGAATTTCGTTTAATTCTTTATTATAATCAAAGTAATTCATCAAGCTATGTTTATTTCTAGAGATAATAAATAATAAATCAGTTATACCACTTTTAGCTGCTTCCTCTACAATCATATGAATTGTTGGTTTATCAATTATAGGAAACATTTCTTTTGGTATTGTTTTCGATGCTGGCAAGAATCTTGTTCCATATCCTGCAGCTGGAATAACTGCTTTTGTAATTTTATTCATTTTTTTCTCCTTTTAATTTATTCATTGATTTTAATTTAAATCAAATTTTCTCAATTATTGAAACATCATATCTTGAATTGTGTCATTTATATTTATCAAAATTAACATTCATTATTCTTGCTGCTTCTTGCAATGTGATATCATCACTTTCTTCAATATTCATAAATGTTGAAATCATTTCTATTATATCATATTGATTAGAACCTAATTTTCTATCTAAAAGTAATTCGAGTAATTCAAAGTAATAATATTTTCCTTTGAATGTAACTAAGGATTCTCTTCCTATAAATTCATCGATCATGTGAATTGCTTTATCTAATGGAATACCATTATTTCTTAATAATTTGTATGATATTCTAGTTCTTTCTTTGAATGATTCATGAAGATCAAAATCGCTTCTTTTAATTAAAATGTTTAAAGTGTCTATTAAATCATTCTTTAAATATTTACATGCACTGAATTGGACTAACACATCTTTGTCTAATGAAAACTCAGTTACTTCCATATCAAATATTATTATATTACTTGGAAAATCCATATTATTTATTCTTCTCTTTTTTGTATAGTAATTCAGTAAATAAAGTAAAAACGATTTGTTTTGTCATATACCTAACTATATGAGCTTTCTTTTCAAAAATACTTTCTCCATTTTCTCTTGCAAAAACTGTTGTTCCTGTTTCTTTCATTTTCATTTTCTTTTTACCAACTAAATATGCAATTGTTGATGGCTCTACTTGTAATTTTTCGTTATCGACATATTCTTGCATTGCGATTCAATTATATAAACGTAATCCACAAGTTGGATCAGTAACCAATTCGCCTGTTCTAATTTTAAAACATCAACTTAGAATTTTGTGTGCATATATTTTATTTTTTGAAATGTCATGCACAGAATAGTATCTTGATGTTATTACGATATCATAACCTTTTGATGCTTGGTTCATCATTTCAATAATATCTGCCGCATTATGTTGTCCATCACCATCAAATTGAACTACATATTTATAGTTATTTAATAATGCTCATTTCACACCTTCTCTGAATGTTTTTGAAAGTCCCATATTTTCTTTGTTTGTAATATAATTAAAATTATTTTCTTTAAGCACATTCAATGTGTTGTCAGTTGAACAATCGTTGACAATCAAATAATTGAAATTATGAATCTTTAATAAATTTTTTATTGCCTTACAAATATTTTTTTCTTCATTGTAACAAGGAACTATAACTAAGGTTTTTGAATATAATTCAATATCAAATTTTTCAATGCTCCTTGTTGTTTTATTCATTTGATTCGCTTTCAACATTTATTTCATTTTCTTCTTGAATTACTTCATCTGAAGTTTTGAAAATTGCTACTGATTGAACTTTTTCTTTTTCATCTAAATTCATCAATCTAACACCTGAAGTATTTCTTGAAATTGTATTAATTTGAGAAAGAGGCATTCTAATAATTTTACCTTTTGATGTGATCATCAATAATTCTTCATCACCATTCACAACTTTAATTGATGCTAGTAATCCAGTTTTTTCATTTACTTTTAAAGTAATTACACCTTTTGCACCTCTATTAGTTAATCTATAGTCATCAGCAATAGTTAATTTACCAACACCTTTTTCTCCAATAGAAAGAACTTGGTTTCCATCTAAACTAGTTCCAGAACCTACAACAAGTTCTTTACCAGATAGTGAAATTGCACGAACACCCGAAGCTGTTCTTCCCATGTTTCTAACAAGTGTTTCATTAAATCTTACTAATCTTCCATTACTTGCACCAATAAATACTTCATTATCACCCATTGTTTTATGAACTGAGAATAATGTATCATCATCTTTTAGTGAAATAGCAATTTTTCCATTACATCTTATTGATTCAAACTCTTCTAAAGAAGTTCTTTTCGAAAGACCTTTTTTAGTTACAAATAGTAAGAAACCATCTTCATATGAATCAATTGGTAACATTGATAATATTTCTTCGCCTTTTTCTATGTTGATAACATTAAGTGCTGGTATACCTTTTGATTGTCTACTTCCAATTGGAACTTGGTGAGCTCTAATTCTATAAACTTTACCAACTTGTGTGAAAAATAATAAATCAGTATGAGTTGTAGTTACAATAATTTTTTCAACATCATCATCTTCATTAACTTTTAAACCTTGTACTCCAACACCACCTCTATGTTGTGTTCTATATGTATCAATTGGTAATCTTTTTAAGTAACCACGTTTCGACATTGTAATAACTACATCTTCAACAGGTATTAAATCTTCGTCATCAATATCAGCTGAGACTCCATAAAGGATTTCGGTTCTTCTCTCATCTCCATATTTATTTATGATGTCATCAAGTTGATTGCATATAATTTCTGTTTGTCTTGATTTGTTAGCAAGAATATCTTTATAATCTGCAATAGTTAATTTTAATTGTTCTAATTCAGCTTTAAGTTTTTCAATTTGTAAACCAGTTAATTGTCTTAAACGCATATCTAAAATTTGTTTTGCTTGAATTTCTGATAAATCAAATTTTGCAATTAATTTTTGTTGAGCTTCTTCATCATTTTTAGAGTTTCTAATTATATGAACTGTATCATCAATATTATTTACAGCAATCACTAACCCTTCTAAAATATGTGCTCTTTCCTCAGCTTTTTTAAGATCGTATTGATACCTACGAGTTAAAATAGTATATTGATGTTTTAAATATTCAATAATAATTTCTTTTACATTTAGGATTTTAGGTTCACCATCAACTAAAGCTAAGTTATTAACACTAAAATTGGTTTGAAGTTGAGTTGTTTTAAATAATTTATTTAATAAAACTTCAGGGATAATATCTCTTCTCAATTCTATTACAATTCTTATTTCATCTCTACTTGTTTCATCTCTAAGATCTGTAATTCCTTCTATTGATTTATCAGAAACTAATTCAACAATTCTGTTAATTAAATTTACTTTATTTACCATGTATGGAATTTCAGTAATAATAATTTGTTTTTTACCATTGTCCATTTCTTCAATTTCATATTTTGAACGGATTGTAACACTACCTCTACCAGTGGCAAAATAATTTTTAATACCTGTATCACCAACTATTTCTGCACCTGTTGGGAAATCAGGACCTTTAATATATTCAGAAATTTCTTCAATAGTAGTGTCTTCATTGTTTGCAACTAGTTTTGCTGCATTACAAATTTCTGTTAAATTATGTGGTGGCATATTTGTAGCCATACCAACAGCAATACCACTAGTACCATTCGCTAATAAATTGGGAAATATAGTTGGAAGAACTGTTGGTTCATATTCACTACCATCATAGTTTGCAGCAAAATCGACTGTATTTTTATCAATATTTCTTAAAAGTTCATTCGAAATTTTTGCTAACCTTGTCTCAGTATAACGCATTGCAGCGGCGCTGTCGCCATCAATTGAACCAAAGTTACCATGACCATCAAACAACATATATCTAAGTGAAAAGTTTTGTGCCATACGAACCATTGTTTCATAAACGGCTGAGTCACCATGTGGATGGTATTTACCAATAACTTCACCAACTAAACGTGCTGATTTTTTATATGGTTTATCACTTGTCATTCCTAAATCATATGCAGCAAATAAAACTCTTCTATGAACTGGCTTAAAACCATCCCTAGCATCTGGAAGTGCTCTTGAAATAATAACTGACATTGCATAATCAATAAAGCAAGTTTCAAGTTCTTTTACAATTGGTTGATCTTTGATTATTGTTTTTGCTAATTTATCTTTAATTTGTTCGGAAGTTAATCTTCCTTTTGATTTACCTATAGCCATTTATTTCTCCTATACATCAATGTTCTTTACATATTTAGCATTTTTAGCAATGAATTCTTTTCTAGGAGCAACATCATCACCCATTAACATTGAAAATTGACGATCAGCTAAAACTGCATCTTCCATTGAAACTCTCAATAAAATTCTATTTTCTGGATCCATTGTAGTTTCTCATAATTGGGAAGGATTCATTTCTCCTAACCCTTTATATCTTTGAATATTAAATTTAGCATTGCCAGCTTCTTCTCTACACTTGTTTAATTCTTCTTCACTATATGCATATCTAAAAGTTTTTCCTCATGAAGCTTTATATAAAGGTGGTTGAGCAATATAAACATTTCCGTTTGTAATAAGTTGTGACATATATCTATAGAAGAATGTCAACATTAAAATTCTAATATGACTACCATCAACATCGGCATCGGTCATTATAATAACTTTACTATATCTTAATTTTTCAATATTAAATTCTGGACCAACACCTGCTCCGATTGCTGTAATTAAATAAATAATTTCATCATTTTGGAAAATTTTATCAGTCTTTGCTTTTTCAACATTTATGATTTTACCTTTTAGTGGAAGAATTGCTTGGAACTCTCTTTCACGACCTGTTTTTGCAGAACCACCCGCTGAATCCCCTTCGACAATAAATATTTCAGAAATTAAAGGATCTCTCGAAGAACAATCAGCTAATTTACCAGGTAAAGAATTTCCTTCGAAAGGAGATTTCCTTCTAGTAGCTTCTCTAGCTTCATGTGATTTTTTTCTAGCTTCTGCTGCAAGTAAAGATTTTTGAACAATAATCTTTCCTTCGGTCGGATTCTCAAGCATGAATTTTTCAAATATTTGTGTAACGATACCATTCACAAATTGTCTTACCTCAGTGTTTCCTAATTTACCTTTTGTTTGACCTTCATATTGTGGATTAGGGTGTTTGATTGAAATGATAGCAGTTAAACCTTCAACAACATCATCTCTAGTTACTTTATCATCTTGTTCTTTCATGAATTTTCATTCTAATGCAAATCTATTAATTACTTTTGTAATAGCAAGTCTTAAACCTTCTTCATGAGTCCCACCTTCAACAGTGTTGATATTATTACAAAATGAATGTAATGAATTATTATATGTTTTGTTATATTGAAAAGCAACTTCACAAGCTATGTTGTATTTTTTATTTTCATCTTCTTCACGAGCATTTGGAATTTTTGCTTCTCCTGATAACTCACCATAAATAATAATAGGAATCAAAGCTTCTTTATCTCTATTTAAATCTGCAACATATTCCTTTAAACCACCGTCAAAGCATCATTCTTCTTTAATATTAGTTTGTTCTGAATTAAATGAAATTTTTATCCCTTTATTTAGATATGCTAATTCTTTCAATCTTAATAAAATTTTATTTTCATCTCAGTCAGCTTTTTCCATAATAGTGAAATCTGGAAAAAATTGGATTGTTGTTCCACGTTCTTTTGAAATACCTGTATTGATTTTAGTTAACGGTTGAGTAGCTTCTCCACCATCTCTAAATTCAACAAAATATTCATCATGTTTATTAGCGACTCAAACTTTAAATCAAGAACTTAATGCATTAACAACAGATGCACCAACACCATGTAATCCACCAGAAACTTTATATGATGAATTATCAAATTTACCACCAGCATGTAAAACTGTAAGAACAGTTTCTACAGTAGATTTACCAGTTTTTTCATGTAATCCAATAGGGATTCCTCTACCATCATCTTCAACTTTAATTGAACCATCATTACATATACTAACATTTACATATGTAGCATGTCCTGCCATTGCTTCATCAATGGAGTTGTCCACTATTTCTCAGATCATATGGTGGAGACCTTTTTCACCAGTAGAACCAATATACATACCAGGTCTAATTCTTACAGCTTCTAAACCTTCAAGTACTCGTATACTATCAGCTGTATATTCTTCATTTTTGATTTGATCAATGATTTTCTTTTCTTCCATCATTTCCTCCTAAATATTTTCTTCTTTAACAATGAGCATTAAAATCTCATCATTATTAATAGAAATTAAGTCATTATTAAATAACTTTCTTCCACGTCTTGTTTCTTCAATATTATTAACTAAAACATTATTTTCAGATAAGAAAAACTTAACATCCGAACCATTAGATATAATTCCGGAAAATTTTAACAATTGTCCTAAAGTTATAAAATCGGTTGAGATGTTAATTTTTTTTATATTTGTGTTTTGTTTATTATTTAACAATACATTCTCCAATTAGACACTAATATTAATATATTAATATTATACAATATTTTGTTAAAAGTGCTTAATTTTCAATGAAAAGGTATACAGTAGTATAATTACTCAAAAAAAATATTTTCATTAAAATTTGAATATTTTCTGTTTGTTTTAGATTAAGTTATTCTTAAAGGTAGAAGTAATTGTTTAAAACTTGAGTCTTCAATGTCTTTTAAAATGATTTGTCTATTAGGGTCAATGTAATTAAAAGAGATTTGATGACCATCAAATGCTTTTAATATAGTTATTAAATATTTTGAATTCAAAATGACATTAAAATCAATACCATTAAAATTTTCAATACCTATATTTTCAAAAGAAGAACCAATATCTGTCGATTTATAAGAAATTTCTAATTGAGGATTAATTGTTTTAATTCCAACAATCGGACTTTTCTTTGAAGCTACAATAAAATTCCCTCTTTCAACAACATTATATAATGCATTAGAATTCACATTAAATGATGTGTGATTTTCAGGCAGGTTGAAAGTGTTGTAAATATTCGGATAAGCTGCTGAATTGATTTTTGTAATTAAAGTAATATTGCCTCATTTCAAAAATAAATTTGAGTTTGTCATAAAGAAACTAATTTCTTGATCTGGACCAATATTAGAATTAATGAATTTAATTAAATCTGTTTCAAGAATTAATTTGAATTTAATTCCTTCGTATGGTTTATTTAACATAGCAACTTTATAACTATCTGTTGAAGAAATGTATATTTCATTTTCATAAGTAGTAGAGTCGAAATAAATACCATTTAGATGACTTATTTTTTCTAATTTAGGTAAACAACAATGAAATAATTTTTTCTCTACAGTAGTGAATAGGTTTGAATTTAAAATAAATTTATCTCAATTCTCATTAATTTCAAAGTCAATATCAATAAATACTCTTTCGTCAAGAATATTTATATTAGATTCAAAGTTTTCTTTAGTGATTCTTAAGGAAGTGGTATCAATTAATTCTAAAGTAATATCACAACCAGTTAATTTTGAAATAATAGCTTCAAGATTTCTAAATTTTAGAAAAATTACTCCAGATTCATTAACGGTTAAATTTTCATTTAGAACATATTTAAATTTAACACTATCATTCAATGAAATAAAACTTATTGAGTTAGTTTCTTGATCAGCTTTTATTAGAATACAATCATACAAAGGGTTTATATGTCCACTTGAAATGACACTAGATGCTATTTTAAGAACTTTGTTAAGTATTGTGGATTTTATATTTACTTTCATGAATACCCTTTATATATAGTTACCTTAATATTATACTTTAAAGTAATAATTAGTTTAGTATTTATTATATTATATATTAATAGTTTTGTGGATATGTGGATAGATTTATAAAAACGATACAAAAAGAAGTGATATTATATAATTATGGCGAAATTAATAATAGGGTTAGGTAATCCTGGTGATACCTACAAAAATAATAGACATAATGTTGGTTTTAAAATTATCGATAGTCTATCTAAAAAAATAAATATAAATCTTGATCGTGAACAATTTAAAGGTGTTTATGGTGTTGGCATGATAAATGGCGAAAAAATCGTTTTAGCAAAACCAATGTCTTATATGAATTTATCAGGAGATTTCACTTCTCAATTTATGAAATATTATAATGTAGCATTAGAAGACTTAATTATTATATATGATGATGTTGATACAAACTTAGGGGAAGTTAGATGTAGAACTTCTGGTAGTTCAGGTGGACAAAATGGTGTGAAAGATATCATTAACAAATTAAATACAGATCAATTCAAAAGAATTAAAATTGGCATTGGTCCTAAAAATACTAAAATTCCATTAGCTAATTTCGTTTTAGCAAATTTTACGAAAGAAGAAATGGAAAAATTATCAAAAGTAATTAATTTAGTTGGAAAAATGTTAGAAAATACAAATAAATCTGAATTCTCTAATCTTTTAGATTACACCAGAAGGAATTTATAAATGTATATTTTTGCAGTATCTGGTGGCCCAGATTCTATGGCAATGTTAAGTATGTACAAACGAAAAGCTAAAGCAGTTTGTGTAGTTAACTACAAAAAACGGACAGATTCTGATTATGATGTGCAATGTGTTATAAAATTTTGTAAATTACATAATATAAAATATTATGTATTAGAAGTAACTGAAAAAATTTATGATATTTACAGTTCTGAAAAAAATTTCCAAACTAAAGCCAGAAAAATTAGGTACAATTTTTTCAAAGAAGTATGTTTGAAAGAAAAAACTAACAAAATTATGGTTGCACATAATTTAAATGACCATCTTGAAACTGCATATATGCAAAAGCAAAGAAAATCAAGAACTTTATTTCTAGGAATTCAAAAAAAATCAGAATATGAAGGAATGAAAGTATACCGACCGCTTCTTAATTTACAAAAAAAGACTTTAGAAAGATATTGTAAACAAAAAGATATTGATTATGCAATAGATAGTTCTAATCAAGAAGATATATATGAAAGAAATAAAGTAAGGAAAATTATTAATACATGAGATTATGAAAAAATGCATGCATTTATAAATGAAATCAGAAAATTTAATAAAAAAAACAAACGGAAACACAAAACAAAAAACAAAATTTTTTGTAAATGACAAAAACAAAATTTTAATATCAATTTTTTTAATTTACAAAATGAAGAATTTTATTATTATTTAATTTATGATTTTTTAAAATTTCATGAAGAGAAAAATAATTCAAAAAATAAAATTGAATCAATAATTGAATTTATAAAATCAAATAAACATACAAATGGTTTCAGATTGGAAAATAACAAAAAGTTAGCCCTAGTTAATCAATCATTAGAAATAATTGATAATGCTTTATAATATTTAAATATGGAAATGATGAATAATTTATTAAAAACCAATAGTGAACAAACAACACTAATACCTCATTTAGATGATTTTAGTATCGCTTTTTGAATTGCTGATTTCCCTATTATGTGGTATTCAATTTTTTTCATGCTTGGTTTTTTCATTTCTATTTGTATCGGGTGTGCAATTTGTCATTATAGATACAAAATAAAATATGATGCAATATTTTGATTTTCATTAGTTCTAATCCCCAGTGGTATTTTTGGTGCTAGATTTTGATCAGCTATGATTGGTGATTTAGAATGATCTCAATTTTTCAACTTTTGAGGTAACGGAGGATTTGCTATACAAGGTGGTGTGATTTTCAGTTCGTTAGCAGCATTGATATTTTTCCCATGAATATTAAATAAACCATCATATCATGTCCAAGAGGTTGAAAATGGAAAAACATATATTAGAAAACCTTCACTTTGAATTATTGCTGATATAGCATTACCACTCATTCTTTTCGGGCAAGCTATTGGGAGATGGGGTAATTTCTTTAATGGTGAAATATTTGGTGCTCAAACAACTTATGATTCTATAAAATGATTAGGCGCAATTGCGGAAAAGATGCAAGTTGTTCAAGGTGTGACTGATAAGGGTGAATTAGTCCCATTAACAGCTGGATTAATTGCTGGGGAATTCTATCAACCATTATTCTTTTATGAATTCCTTTCAAATATGATTTGTTGAGGAATTATTTATTGAATATTACCATTATTCAAAAAAATTAAAATTGGTGTTATTGGAAGTAGTTATTTTGTAATATATGGAATCACTAGATTTGTGATGGAACCGCTAAGGTTTGCATCATATGCATTTACTGCAACATATTGATTAAACGGAATACTGTTAATATTAGGTATTTGTTTAATGATTATCGCACAATTTATTGCTCCAAAATATAGAGATAAACAAGCTTGAAGATATATATGAATTTGTTATATTAGATATTATTTTATTAAAGTATGTTTAAAATTAAAAATAAAATATGTAGATAAATATTTACTTCTTGATCCTGAATTATCAAAATATGGCTGTGATAAGAAACCTGATTTTTCAAGGAATGAATCAAATTATTTCTATTACGGATATAGATAATATTTTTTAAAAACTATCCCAATTATTTAAGTTTTAAGATATACTTAAATTATTGGGATATTTAATATTCTATTTTTCCTATCGTTTATTAAAAAATACACTTTTTATAATATTTTAAAATACTTTTAAAATTTATCATTTTCATTATAAAAATATCTCTTTTTTAGTTACAATAAAAACATAATTAAATAAAAATATTTTTTAATGAAAGGGTAAGAATGTTAGTAAAAGCTGGACTTTGAAAAATTATAGGGATAGTAAGTGGTGTAATTGCTATTCCTGGTGTTGTTATTGGTGGTTACTACATTGTAGGGGCGGCGGATAAATATCGTGGTTTCTACAATAATCCTCAAAATGACGGATTAAGTGGTTTTCTAAGTGCATATCGTGGAGCTGTCCTTCAAGGGGCGGAAGTTGTTATGACCCCTGGGTTTAATCATGCAACTCCAATTGAAGCAGCATTTCAGGAATCAGGAGATTTTTACAAGAACACTGGGTTCATGTTATTTGATGGAACAGTTACAGGAAATACAAAAGCAGCAGCAAATACTTGAGCGATCAATTATCGTTCAGACCTTGGTTCAATCCAAGTAGGTATTGCAGCTGCTTATTTTTTGAACTACTATCAAGATTTCTTTGCAAATGAAGACAAAACTGATTTAACATACGGTTTATGAGGCGGAATGCCTTATTCTTCCGTTATTTCATTTATGGGCGGATTTGATTTCGGAATCAAATGAGCGAATGACAATTTTGTTGGAAAAGAAATTAACGGAAATACATATAAAGAAGTTAAAAAAATCCAAGGTGAACTTTTAGAAGATTTAACAGGAGGTTTTGGTCCAAGTGATGGAATTGCTATTCAACAAAGAATTGTAGCAGCAAGACCAGATATATTAATGCCAGTTGCTGGTCCACAAGTTTGAACAGCAGCAGATTTAATTTCTAAACTTCCAAATAGTAAAACAATTCTTATAGGTGTTGACTCTCCTGTTGAAGACGATTCTAGAAATACCGATTATCCATTCACTACTTCAAGTGGTGATAAAATAGGTAATGGAAAAAGAGTTCAATTTTCATCATTAAAAGATTTATCTTTATCAGCAGAAACTGCTCTTAATATTATCAATAATGGAAATAAAATTCCAAAGGGCCAAGAAACTAATGATAGATATGATGAATTTTTTGATGGTAAAAATACGGATATTTCTGGTTTTGGAACAGTTGCTATAGGTAATACTAAAAACGGTTGTGTTGGAATTTCTGAATCCGGAAATAAATGATATAAAGATGCTTTAAAAACAGCAGGGAAAGAAGATCCTACAAATGAAGAGCAATATAGTCTTGATGAAAACATGGTTTATACAGGATACAATGGTGCTGAATTTTCGTATGGTGGCGGACCTTGAGGTTTGCAAAAATCCTTTTCAATCGCAAATGATAAAGAAGTTTCTGGATTTACAAATTTAGACAAAACAGGATTTGTAAAATATGGAGTTGATTCTGATAAAACGAAATTTAAAATAATTCTGTCTTCTGTTGGATCAATTCTAATGGATTCATCGTTCTCACAATCATGTTATTATGGATTACATAAATATTTAAAAACTATGGGAATTGATATTCCAGCACCAACGGGAGGGAAATAATATGACTTCAAATAAAAAAATAAGTATGAAACTCCCTAGTGAAATTACATATTGAGAAAAATTAGCAATTTGAAGAAAATTTGCAACATATAATAAAGCGGCTACAAAATGTAATGCTTGTCCTAAAGAAACAGCACACAAAACAATTCTATTGGAAGATGGCAGACATATTTGTTGATATTGTTGAATTAAAAAAGATTCTAATTTTTCTGGCGTTGCTACAAAAGCCGCTAATCAAGTAGATATCAAAAAAGAAAAAGCTAATCTTAATAAAAAACCAAAAGAAATTGAAAATTTAACTAATGAAGAAGAAGAAATTCTTCAAAAAGAAATGGCTAAAATTGATTCTATTATTGAATCAATTTCTAATTCAGAAAATTTAATGAAATTAGAAAATGGTGTAGTTCTCGAAATTGATGAATCTTTCGTTGAAAATGAAAACGTTGCCGAAGATATAGTAACAATTAAAAAAAGATGAATAGATGAAACTCCCCCTTCATTAAATATCCAAGCAGTGCTTAGAAAAAATAACGAGAAAAGTTCTAAATTAAAAACATCATATATAAAATATTCTGATTTAATAAAAAATATTGTATCAACTGAATCAAAACAACCAGAATTAATAATTGAAAATGAAGCTAAACAAACATATGTGAAACACCAAAAAATAGAAAAAAAATATATTAGATTATCAGATCAACCTGAAAAAGAAAAATTTTCACTTACTGATGCTCCGGTGATCAGAATTGAAAAAGGTATCCCATCATTCGATGAAAACACTAAATATTCAATTGAAATGATAAACATTTCCAAATCATTCTTAAATGGTAAAATCATTGCAAATGATGAAATCACATTAAGAGTGAAAGAAAATGAAATTCATGCTATTATTGGTGAAAATGGTGCTGGTAAATCAACATTAATGTCAATTCTTTTTGGGATTTATACTCCTGATGAAGGTGTGATTAAAATTAACCAACAAGAAGTTCACTTTAACTCAGCGATGGATGCCTCTAAAAACGGACTTGGTATGGTACATCAACATTTTCAACTCGTACCAACATATTCAATTTTTGAAAATGTAATATTAGGTATAGAAACAACTTCTCAAGTTCTTGGATTAATAAAAACTAAAGAAGCGCGTGAGAAAGTTCAAGCACTAGTTGAGAAATATGAATTAAATTTAGATATTGATACTAAAGTTTCTAAACTAACTGTTGGTCAACAACAAAAAACAGAAATTCTAAAATTATTATATCAAGATGCACACATCTTAATTTTTGATGAACCAACAGCAGTTTTAAGTCCAAGTGAAATAACTCAATTCTTAAAAATGATTAAAGATCTGAAAGAAGAAGGTAAAACAATAATTTTAATTACTCATAAATTTAATGAAATCAAAAATGTTGCAGATAGAGCTACAATAATCCGTTTAGGAAGGTTTATATCTGATTTCAATGTTGAAGACAAATCAATTGATGAAATGGCACAAGAGATGGTTGGAAAGCAATTGAAAGAAATTAAGAATAATGATAATGATTTCAAAACTGATTCACCTATTTTAGAAGTTCAAAATTTAGAAATCAAATTAGAGCGAAATAAAGAAAAAGAAACAATTCCGTTGAATTTCAAAGTTCATGCAGGTGAAATATTTGCAATTGCTGGTGTTGAAGGTAATGGACAATCAGAATTAGCTTTAGCTCTTTCTGGACTTTCAACTAAACATAAAGGTCAAATACTTTTCCACAATGAAGATGTTTCAAAATATTCAATTAAAAAGAGATATCAAAAAGGTCTTTCATTCATTCCTGAAAATAGACATGAACACGGTTTAATATTGGATGCTCCAATTTATATGAACACTGTTTCAAATTTAATTAATAAAAAACCATTCTCTAAATTTGGTTTCATTTTAGAAAAAAATATCAAAGAACATGCAAGAACTTTAATAAAAGAATTTGATGTTAGAGGCTCGATTAGAGGTTCATCTAATGCTAGAGGACTTTCTGGTGGTAATCAACAAAAACTAATTATTGCAAGAGAGTTATCGAGAGAACATGATTTATTAATTATGGTACAGCCAACAAGAGGTTTAGACCTCGGGGCTGTGAAAGCGATTCACGAAATGATTTTAAAACAGAAAGAACAAGGCAAAGCGATATTATTAATATCCTATGAACTTGATGAAATACTTTCTCTAGCTGATACTATTGCTGTAATGAGTGGCGGTACTTTCTCTAGTGTAGATTCTGCTAAAAATATTACAAGACAAAAAATCGGTCAATTAATGGCAGGGAAGGAGTAATTATGAAACAAATTAAAGAATCAATTAAATTCAATTTGATTAAAGACTCTTTCTTATATGGAAGAAAGAGAAAAACTTTAACTAAAAACATACTAGCAACAGTATTTTCAATTGTTTCAGCATTAGTTGTAGCATTATTAGTTGCAACATCATTAGGGTACAATCCATTTGATGTTTTATCTAAATTATTTTATGTAGGATTTAATGATCCTGTTAAGTTATTTAGTAATATCGGAGTTTTCTGCTTTGCCGCATTTGCATTTTCATTTGCCTCAAGAGTTGGATTATTCAATATCGGTATTTCTGGTCAAATGTTAGCGTCGGGAACATTTATAGTTTTCTTAACTACTAAATGGATACCAGCTGGCACTATACCAACAGGAGCAGGACAACTAATTATTTTATTAGTAGGAATGTTAGTTGGTGCAGCAGTAGCTTCATTTGTTGGTTTATTAGAAACACAATTAAAGGTTAACTCAGTAGTATCTTCAATTTTATTAAACTGAATTATCTACTTTGTATGCTTCTTCTTCTTAGCAACTTATGCTCCAAATGCTAGTGGTCAAGAATTAACTGGTAGTTTGAATATTCCAGATGAATATAGACTATGATCAACTAATGGATCTGGTGGGATTATACCGATTATAGTTTTAACTATAATCGCTGCATTATTTATGCTTTTCATATTTAAATTCACAGTCTTTGGTCATAAAATCAAATCTGTTGGTTTATCTGAAAGTGCATCAAAATATGCTGGTTATAATGTTAAAGCTATTAAGTTATCATCTTTTGCAATTAGTGGCGCATTATCTGGCATATTGGCTTGTATTCTTTATACAACAACTTCAATCCCATCAATCGATTTAAACTTGAACTTAGATAGCATTCCGGTTCAAGGTTTCAATGGTATAGCAATCTCTCTGATTGCTAACAACAACCCACTTGCAATAATTGCAGTTGGTTCATTATTCGCATTATTCCAAAATTCACTTCCAGGAATTGTTATACCTCCGACATATATAGATTTATTATTTGGATTATTAATGATAGGGGCAGCTCTTTCTGTAGTTGTATTAAAATGAAAACCTTGAAAATATATTAAATCATTTAAATATGATTTTAAATTCTATAAAAAAAGTGAAGCATTTGAAAATAATATGGATGCTTTAATTACAAAATATAAATCAATTTGTAATAATGAAAAGAAATTAGTTTACAACCAAATTGGTGATAAACTTGAAAAAAATGAAGTTTGAAAAGAAACATTAGATGAAATTACTCAAGATTATTTTACTGAGAAAACTGATTTAATGGAATCTTGAAAAATAACTAAAGTTCAATTAATGATAGAAAAAAATATTGTTATGAAAGAAAGTTTGGAAAATAAAGAAAAACAACTTAAGAAATACTACGATTTAGCATTAACTAAAGAATTAGTGAAATTAGAAACAAAAATTGACGAATCTAAACAAAGAGCAAGAATTTGATTCAATGAAGATATTTCTAAATTACATAAGAAATTTAAAGCAAAATCTGATGATAACATTTCATTAGATGAAAAAATTATGAAGATAAGAACAGAAATTGAAAATATTCAAGATCCAATTGAAAGAGAAAAATTACTATCTCAATTACCTGAAATTTCAAATGATGATTTAGTGGAAGGGGGTAACTAAATGGATGGAAGTTCAGTAAGTATTCTTTTAAATACAACAATGTTACTTTTTGCAGTTCTTGGTTTTGGGGCCATGGCTGGTTACTTTTGTGAAAGAGTAGGAATTGTAAATATTGCAATTGATGGTCAAATGATTTTCGGTGCATTTATATTTACAGTTTCTGGCATGCTATTCAAACAAGCAATGCCAAATTTAAGTGGATTATTCTTT
Organism: Mycoplasma sp.; assembly: GCA_051651665.1. Classification (GTDB taxonomy): domain Bacteria; phylum Bacillota_I; class Bacilli_A; order Mycoplasmatales; family Mycoplasmoidaceae; genus Mycoplasma_L. Next base: position 6,720 of record JBOFSS010000059.1, on the reverse strand, counting down.
TTAATACCGTTATTAATTTCCTTAATATTATCCGTTATACTTTCTTGGGTATTTGGAATATTAGTAATTAAAATAAGAACTAATCATGTTATTTCAGGAACAGCAATTAACTTATTTGTTGCTGGTGTTGGAACATTCATCACAGCTCCATTAGGTGCAGCAATAAGTGGTGGTACAGATCCAAAATTAATTGCAAGTTTCGCTCCAAAATGACAAATTCAAGGTGCGCTAACAGATGCGAGTAGTTTTTATGGAGAAACCATACTAATATTTATACTTGCTATTGTAATTATTGTGGCTACAATGTTATTCTTAGATAAATCAAGATTTGGATTACGTTTCAAAGCTATTGGTGATAATCCAAATGCCGTTGATGCCCAAGGTATCAATGTAAATAAATATAAATGAATTGCAGTTTTAATAAGTGGAGCATTTGCTAGTGTGGCTGGTTCATTATTCATTTATGGTGGTCCGATCATGTTCCCACAATCACAATACTTTGAAGGGAATGTTGGTGGACTTGGATTCTTAGCACTTGCAATAGTTGTATCAGGTGGTTGAAAAATACCTTTCATATCTCTATCAGCAATTTTATTTGGATTCTTAGTTGCATTCTTTAATCAAGCAGGAACTGTATTCCCGGATATTAATGTTGCATTAGGACAATATTCTAAATATGTTACAAAAGCAATTCCGTTTGCATTATCATTAGTAGTTTTATGTGTATTCTCTTGAAAGGGAATTGCCGCTCCTAAAGCATTAGGGAAACATTTTGATAAGTCTTTAAGATAAAAAAATTATTTTATATTCAAAAAAAATTAGTGTTAATCCTCATATTAATTATGAATGAGTGTTAACACTATTTTTTTTATATAGTATGTTATCATAATAATATGAATCACTATAGAATACAAAAATCAACTATCAATATATTAAAGAAATTTCATGAAATAGATCTAGATGATTTTGGGAAAATGATATTAGAACAATTTAAATTATTAATTTCTAGATATACAATAAAAAATATTCTAATATCCAATAACTCAAAATTCGAACCTAATATAATTCATATTATTAATTTCTGTTTAGATGAAAGAATTAATGTATATATGATTTCAAGAAATAATTCAAATAAATTATCTTTTGTAGAAATAAAAAATCAATCTTTTAATATTGAATTTTTTCAGTACACAACTCAACCGATTTATAAGAAAAATCAAAATGATTTCATTGATTTTGATTTAATTTTATTTCCTATATTATCATATGATTCACAATTAAATTGTTGTGATTATGATATTGATTTAATCAATGATATATATAATGACAAAAGACTTATAAAAACTAAAAAATGTGCATATGCAGTCTGTGCACAGGAGTTGAGTGAAATACCTAAAAATATAAAATCATACAATTTAGATTTTGTAATTAACGAGTTTCTTTTTTTAGAAAAAAATTAATTAGCAAAATATTTTCCACTAAAGTCATTTTCTTTAGGAAGGTGCAGAGAAACATAATATCTCAATTTATTATCAGTTTTGTCTCTAATTTTATGCAAACAAATAATTATTTTATTTTCTAATCCATTTACTTTGTAAAGAACATTTTCTCCTGGAAACCCATTTTCATTTGAACCTTCAAATAACTGATATTTACCATTTTCAGAAGTTCTTTCTCTATAGTCATTTTTACCTGCATCATCTAAGAATAGAATAACAAAATTAAAGTTTCCAACTTTTTCTTTTATTTCTTCTCAAAAATAATTATTAATACCAATTGTTTCATATATTTTATGTTCTTTTATTTGTTGGCAAAAATCATAAAATGTTAAATTGAAAATCGCTGAATAAGCACGTCCGTTAATACTGAAAAAAGATCTTTCAAATTGATTAAAGTGAAGATATATAGATTTTGAATTTCTTTCAATTTCTAATTCCCTATCAACATTAGCTAAATAGAATAAGATTTTATTTCCATCTGCTCGATTGACCTTAACTTTATTGGTTGGAGCATTCCTTCCACTGAGTGATATATATTTTTCAAACTGCTCAAAATCATCATTTCTTTCAGATTCTTTAAGTCTTTCTCACAATTCATTTTCACTTGGAATTATGTGTTCTTTGTATTGATTATATAAACTTTTAACAATATAAATGTTCAAACTATCTTCTATTTTTTTTCTATAACCAAATCATCTAGCTCTTTGCAATATTGTATCAACAGCAGTTGCACCCTCAGTGAAATTTGTGATATATGTTAACAAAAGATTTTCAAGAGTAACACCACGCTCAACCTTTCTTGAACCTAATACAATATTATTTATATTCTCCAAGATATTATCATCTGATTCAGAATTTATAATATTTATATTTGTATGACTAATGATTTTTTTAAATAATTCAATATAGTCTTCATCTCAGATTAATTCTCTATGATTTAGTTCATCAAAAACGCTTTTTATTTTTGATAAGATTAATTGGCAATCCATTGTTTCTTTGTTTTGATTCAAATACAAGATAATGTTATCTTTATATTTAATTAAAAGTCTCATTAGAATGTAGTGATCTTCAATAGCTACTGATGTGTGAATTAACATTGTAGTATTTATAATTTTTCCAGTTCTTATAATTAAATTAGAGATATTTATAAAATAGTTAATCAAAGCAGTTTTTAAAGATTCTGGGATTGATGTTAATTCTTCTTGTTTTCAATCATTCTCATCGATAAATTTAAAGAAATTATCATTAGAAAAATATTCATTTAACCCCATATAACTTTCTCCAGGTTCATATGTGAAAACATGTTTAGGTTTAACTGCATCATTATCGTTTAATAATATCTGAGCTTGCGGCGTAGCAGTAACCGAAAGGTAATTATAATTATTCAAGCTATCTAATAAGTTTTTTATTGCTGTGTTAGCAAATCTTGTATCTTCTATATCAGCTGATCCCGTACTAGCTAAATCGGCTTCATCATCAATTATTAATATTTTTTTATTTCTTCAAATTTTATTGTTAGTCAAAACATCGCAAACTTTTTCAATTTGTTTATTTTTTAAAATTGTAACGATATATTTATGTTCGTTTTTAAAGTCATCTCTTACCTTTTCAATTCTTCTTGAAGAATTTCTCAATATAAAATTATCACAATTAAATATATCTATTTTTGAAGGACCTTCTACACTGAAAACCTTTTTCATCCTTTCATTAGTTTGATCGTTTAGCAAATTTTCAGTTGATGTTAAAATTATGCACAAGTCAAAACCTTTATCAAAATATCTCGCTATAACACCACTAAAAACAGTCGTCTTACCAGATTGCACTTTTCCAACTAACATCCCAATATCTTTTTTCTTTAATGATAGTTTAGAATGAATATCTCTAGCTTTATTAATGAATTTGAATATTGTATCATTATCATAATTTTGATTTTTTAAATATTTAATAAAGATTTCACTCGCTAAGCCAATGTTAAACAGTTTTAATGCGTCTTTATTTGTCATCACAACTTCCTCTTAAAAGTTTATTAATTTCATATTTTAAGTGATTCACATTAGAACCATCTAATCTACAAATTGTCTCTCCAACAGCATAACAAATCATGAATAATTCAATTTTTTTTGATAATTTAGAATCTTTAAAAAATGCTTCAAAAAATGGGTGTTTAAAATTAACGTTCAAATTATATTCATATTTTTGTTCTATTTGATTTTCATTCAGCATAATTAAATTCATTCAATCTGAATCTAAACTCTTATCTTTTTCTTTAATCATATTCATAGTTATTTCTTTGCCGTCATCAGCATAATAAGTAAACTTTAATTTATCTTTTATAATTTCAAAATCATCAAATTTATTAGTGGAATTATTTAAAGCTTTTGTAAGGAAAAGTTTTACAGTTTCTAAATCTTCATAATCATTTTCAATAACTTTTTCACTAGTTCCATTATCTATCTCAACATTATTCAATATTTTATTATCAATGTTTTTTATAATTTCTAATGGTATTTGAATAGAATCAAATTCTTCATCTTTTATTTCTATTTGAACATCAATTGAGATACCATCGTTAATCTTAGAAATGATAAATTTATTTTCTTTATTATGAAAAAAGTAATTAATAATATTTGAGTTACCTTTATAAGCTTCATATTTATATGTGTACTCATGATTATCTATAATGTCACATTCTTCCACAGTTAATGAGTTGATGTTTTCTCTAAATGATTTAGATAGTGGTTTAGATTCATTCATAGATTGAATTAATTTAAGTGATGAATTATCAAAAGAGTATACCCCATCATCAATCAAACTAAAATAAAAATTCATTCCATCATTAATTTCTTTATAAAAAATATTTTTGAGATCTAAAAATAATTTATTAATTTCTTCATAACTATAATCATAGTTAAGATCTTGTATTGTAATTCTTGTAGCCGTTTTGAATGATCGCAGAATCTCATCACTTTTAGCAGTTATTAAATCCACATCATGAATATCTTTTTTTAAATTCAACATAGTTCTGAATGCAGTCAATAAATTTTTAGACTCAAATAATATTTTGCTACCTAAATTAAAAATAAATGGCTTAAAATCAAAATATATATTTTTCGATAAATCCACTTTTCAAATATTTTCGATTGCATTTGTATCATTAATACCAATTCCATTTGCTACAAATTGAATTCATTTCTCTTTCAAGTTTATATAAATAATGATAGTTTTTTTAGACACTTGTTCACTACTAGATAAGTTCAATAAATAATTAATAATATTACTGAAACTTGTTGTATTATTTGGCTTAATTTTCGCTAATAATTCATAAAATTTAATATCTTCTATTTTTAATTTATTCATATATATTAATATATATTAATAAATAGAAAAAAAATCATAATTTTAATTTCAGTCAAAAACTATATTGAACTTATTTTTAAGTTTTTCATTGGATGAATATTTTTTATTAACTATTATCAAAATCCTGTTATCAATTTTTACTATATTTTCAATTTCTTCACTACTAAAATTATCAATTTTTGAAATGTTAATAAATTGAGTTTTAGATTTTATATTATTTAATAAATTTTTATCAGTAATTGTCTCACCGACTACTACATTTTTATAGTTGTATAATTCAGTAAATCTTTGATCTAATAAAAAAGTCTTTTTTGTTTTAGTTTCAATAATTTCTTTTAAATTAGTAATATTATCATCAATAAAATTCAACTTATGAAGTAAAGGTGTGGAAAGTGATTTGATGTTTTGGTTATTTAATTTAACAAACAATTTTGCATTCTTTCTCATTTTAGAAACGATGCTGTCATCTTTATAAACTATCTTAGAAACTAATCTATGTGATTTGGACATTTTAATATAAGAGAACGCCAGTATTTTTCATGGAGTTTTTGAAAACTGCAATTTAATATTAAATTTTTTATATATTGAATACAGAGAATATAGCGGCAATAAATTCATATATTCATTATTAGTATATTTTTTAGCAAGTCATAGATTAGCCACTATAGGTTGAAATAACGTTCCGTTAATAATTCTTCTATCTTTTCTAGAATCTAGTCATCCTTCATTTTTATATTTTGTGAAAATTTGATTCATTTGAACATCTAAGTCAATTACCGATCATCTATTTTTTTCGCTAAAAGATGATAATGAATAAACCCCTATTCTTCTATTGTAGAAATAAACAATATTTTTAATTAATTTAAAACTATCATTTTTTAAAAATATATAACTCACTAAACCAATATCTTCAAAAATATAATCCGGAAGAAATTCATCATTATTGAACAAACTCTTTTTGAATAAGACACCCCAAACAGTACACATATTAGATTTCACATAATGGGTTGCATTGAAATGCTTATTAAATCTACTTTGAGGAATAAAAGGCATTTTTCACTTTTCATTAAAAACAAATTTAGCTCTACCAGCAATGATGCTGATATTCCCTGAATCACTTGCATTGTACAAAAGCTCTAATGCGTTCTTAGGCATAGAATCATCCGGATCTAAAAAGAAGAGATATTCGCCATTAGCTTTTTTAATTAGTTCATTACGAGTTGCACCAATCCCTTTATTTTTTTGTGTATAAACTTTACAATTTAAAGAATCTTTGTATTTTTCCACTAAATAAAGAATCTTCTGATAAGTATCATCAGTAGAACCGTCATTTATAAAGAGTAATTCAAAATTCTTAAAAGTTTGGTTTTTTAATGTCGAAAATAATTTGTCTAAATATTTACTAACATTGTAGCATGGCAAACATATTGATATTAAAGGTTTTTGTTGTTTTGTTTGCATAGACATATAATATATATTATATAATAAAGTTTTATTGTTTTTCTTTATAATAATAATTTATAGTTTATTATTAATTAAATGGTTATGCGAGGTTGAAAATGAAACAATACCACAATCTATTAAATTTAATTCTAAAAGAAGGGAAACAAAAACAAAATCGAACAGGAGTTTCTACACTATCTCTATTTGGAACTCAAACAAGATATAACCTTGAAGAAGGTTTTCCGTTATTAACAACAAAAAAGGTGAATTTTAATGCAATAGTTCATGAATTACTTTGATTCATCAATGGAGACACTAACATTAGATATCTTGTTTTAAATAATGTGAATATTTGAAATGAGTGACCCTTTGACAAATATAAAAAATCAGAGTTTTATAATAACGAAACTCAACAAGAATT
>JBOFSS010000058.1:0-1518 GCA_051651665.1 Mycoplasma sp. | reverse complement strand
TTTATTAAAATAATATTCTATTTGTTGAGGTAATTCAGCCAAAACTTCTTCTGCTAATTTTTGTGGATCATTCGCTACATCCGAAAATTGTACAAATTGAACAATATCTCTTATAACAGTTTTTCCATTTATATTCAATGGGATATCATCACCATCTAGTCTTGTCATTTTACTAAAATCAGCATCACCTATTCCTACAATAATTATACTTAAAGGTAAGGAGGATGCATCTATAATAGCTTCAATTGTTTCCTGCATATCAGTTATTTCACCGTCTGTTAAAATGAGTAATATATAATAATTTAATCCTTTGTTTGAATTTTTTATTCGTTTAATTGTTGCTCTAATAATAGGTTCAAAATTAGTTGGTCCTGCAAAAATTAATTTTGGTAGAATTTCCTTGTAAGCTGTGATAACTTCTTCAATACCTTTTATACCAGGTTCATTTTCACATAAGTTTCAAGGAAAGCAATGATTAACTCCTGATTTTCCTTTTATTATAGCACCAAATCCAAATACAGGATATATTTTATCACTATCATAATTAGCTAAAATCGTTCCACATTCTCTAATAGCACTTTCATATCAATTACAATTTTCAGATAAATAATGAAGAGACTCAATATGACGATAATCTCCATTTGATCCAGTGAAATCAATACCTATTTCTAAATTTAATTCCAAGTTTTTATTAATTAAGTCAAGAAAAGACTGATGCGAATTTATTGACTTAGTAATATCTATAATAATTTCGAAATCTCCTATTTTATATGATCTACTACTACCATTACATATTTGATTAACAGTCATTTCTTTACTACTAATAAAAGAGTTATCAACATAAAGATCTCAAGATATTGTTTTATTATGATCACCATAATCAATATAAGATGAAGGAATTAATGCAGTGTTAAATTTTAACGAAGAGTTTTCAGATTTATACACAGGGAAGAATTCATGCTTTTGTTCAGAAGAGTACTTCATTTTTTTCAATACATAGTAAACATTCCCAAAATCATGAAGTAATTGAATATCAAAATTCAAAATTTCTTTCGAACTTTCCATCGCTCTTCCTGTTATTTCAAGATAATCATCTTTATTTTCATCAATAAGAAGAGATCAAGTATTATCCTTATTTCCAACAATTATGCCTATAAATGTTTCTCATTTTATAAACTTTCCATCACTCTTAGCTAATTCAATAAATCATTTTTGCTTTTTTTCAAAATAGTAATCAATTATGAAATTAATTTCAAATATTAAATTGCCTTCAGTATCCATATTTTGAGCAGGACTATTTCCGATTGATATTAATTCATTATGATTTGAATTCTGAAGGAATAAACGAAATGAATAGTAGATATCAATATCTGGTTTCTTGATTTGAAAATTTAAACAGAGTTGATGTTTAGATGAAGAAGGTAATCCAATCTTTGAATTGTCGAGATAAAGTAATTTATTTGAATTTTCCATTTTGAATTTCAAAAAAATATTTTTTAATCTTGAAAAATTATATAT
>JBOFSS010000057.1:0-10420 GCA_051651665.1 Mycoplasma sp. | reverse complement strand
GGTATTATATTAATCGTTTTAATTGCTTTGATGGTCGCTTTTTCAACAACTCAATCAGAATTTACATTCCAACAAAATATTATTGCTGGATTTGGTTTAGGTTTTTTTGTTTTATTAGCTACATCGATATTTTCTCTTGTAATTTCAATTTATCAAAAGAATAAAGGTGGTAAATAATGCAATTACAAGGAAATTTAGGGACAACAGCTAAAAAAACAAAGTTCCCAAAACTAACGAAAGCCTTCCAAAGCCTTGGAAGAATTGGGAAAGCGCTAATGTTCCCAATTGCTGTATTGCCAATTGCTGCAATCTTTTTAAGATTAGGTGCACAATTCGCATCAGATACAGAGTTCTCATCATTTATCAAATCGATGTTTTTAGCTGCTGGTAACACAGTATTTGATAACTTATTTATGTTATTCGGAATTGGGGTTGCTTTTGGTTTAACAAAAGATAACCGTGGTGAAGCTGCATTAGTAGGTTTTGTAGGTATGACTTTATTATCATTAATGATGGGGTCTGGTGGTATTGGAGGAATGGATTTTGTTGATAAAATCTATGGTACAATAAACTTTGATATGCCAGCTCTTGATGCTTTAAAATCTGGTCGTTTCGGGGTTCCAGAAGCATTATTGAAAATGATTGAAGGACCTGCTAGAGATGAAGCTATATTGAATTGAGCTAATGAAAACCTTACAGGTTTCCACCGATTATTTGGTACGTCTTATAACAGTATATTAGCTCAAAACGTTCTAAATGGTATTATTTCTGGAGGTTTAGTAGCTTTTATTTATAACCGTTTTAACGGAATTGAATTACCTAAAGCATTAGGATTCTTTTCTGGAAGAAGATTAATTCCAATTTTAGTAGTTTTAGCTATGTTGATATTTGGTTTATTATGAGCAGTTATATTCCCATGAATTGGTTGATCATTATTCCAATTATCAAGCGCTTTAACTAGTGCTACTGGAAATCAATATGCAAATGCTAGTATTGCTGGTGTTTATGCAACTTTAAATAGATTGTTGATTCCATTCGGATTACACCATGTTCCAAATACATTCTTCTGATTTGTATTGGGAAGTCACGATGCTGTAGGTGGCGGACAAGCTTATGGAGATATCAACATCTTCTTAAAAGGTGTTGCTGAAGGTAACACTGCTGGTACATTCCAAACTGGGTTCTTCCCAACAATGATGTTTGCTTTACCTGCTTTAGTTTTTGCTTTCTATAAAACTGCTGAAAGCAAAGAACAAAAACAAAAAGTATTATCATTATACGCGCCATTAGCATTAGTTTCATTCCTTACAGGAATTACAGAACCAATTGAATTTGCATTTATGTTCGCATCTCCATTACTATATGGTGTTTACTCAGTTCTAGCTGGTGTATTTGCATTCATTATAAATTTATTTGGTATTCAAATTGGTTTTGGATTTAGTGCTGGATTATTAGATTATCTATTATCTATTCCAAAATCACTTGAAATTATAGCAGCCAACAAATCTGGAGTTGCTGCTGTATTTGCAAATCCAGCTTGATTATTTGTAATTGGACCTATGTCTGCTGCTACTAACTACTTTGCTGCTGTTTATTTAATTAAAAAGAAAAACCTTAACACACCAGGTAGAGGAACTAGTATAATCTCTGGTATGTTAGAAAGTGAATTAAACAAATCATCATCTAATGGTAGTTTAAGTTTAAAATCTAAAATGATCATAAATGGTCTTGGTGGATGAAATAATATTTCATCATATCAAAATTGTGCTACTCGTTTAAGATATGATGTTACTAATTTAGATTTAGTAAATGACAACTTATTAAAACAAGCTGGTACAATGGGAGTTCAAAAATTAGGTAACCAAGTTCAAGTAATTATTGGTCCAACAGTTGAAATCTTAAACAATGAGATTACTTCTCACATTGGTGAAGATATCTCAATTAATCAAACTAATAACACTGTTGATACTTCTAAAAAAGTTGCAGTAGAACCGGCAAAGGTCGAAAAAACTTTCAAACCTTTATTTATAAAGGCTCCTGTTGATGGGGAAGTTATTAGTCTTGATAAAATTGGTGATGACTCTTTTGCAATGATGGGTCAAGGTGTTGCCATTATCCCTTCATCTGGTCAATTCGTTTCAAATACGAAACAAAAACTAGAATTAGGGTTCAAAACAGGACATGCTTACATTTTAAATGAACAAGGAATCTCAACATTAATTCATATTGGTTTAGATACTTCTAAACTAATGGAATTAACTGAAAAAGATCAAAAAGAAATATTCAATTCTAAATATATTGATAAAACATCAATGGATTTAGAAAAAGGTGAAACTATTGTTAAAGCTGATTTATCTAAAATGAAATCAAATGATATGCGTATCATCACTCCAGTAATAGTGATGAACGAAACACTTGATGGACGTAAATTAGAAATCTTAGTGAAACCTAATCAAACTGTAAAAGCTGGAGATAACTTATATAAAGTTTCTTAATTTAAGAAATATAAATAATTAATTCAGTTGAATACTTTAAAAAAACAATCCAGGTGTTATCTGGGTTGTTTTTTTAATTAATAAATTTATAATGGTGCCTTTAAGGTGAGTGGTCTTTTGATTGTTTTGATATATCCTAAATAGTTAAATATTTTTTAAGATATAAAGCTGTGTGTGAATCATTATTTTCAACTATTTGTTCTGGTGTTCCTGTGGCTACAAGTTGACCACCAAGATTGCCACCATCTGGACCAATGTCTATTATGTAATCAGCCATTTTAATTAAATCTAAATTATGTTCAATAGTAATTACAGTATCTCCATTATCAACTATTTTATTTAATATTTTAATTAAATGACTAATATCATGGATGTGCAATCCTGTTGTTGGCTCATCTAAAACATATATTGTTTTGCCAGTGGCTTTTCTTTGTAAGAATTTCGCAAGTTTCACACGTTGTGCTTCTCCTCCACTTAAAGCAACACCACTAGTGCCTAATTTTAAGTATCCAAGTCCAACATCATCTAATAGTTTTAATTTATGATGAATATTATGATTATTAATAAAAAATTCTTTAGCTTCTGCAATCGACATTTCTAAAATATCATAAATTGATTTAGAACGATACTTAACTTGTAATGTTTCATCATTATACTTATGACCTAAACATTCAGGACATTTAATATAAACATCAGGAAGGAAGTGCATCTCAATTTTAATTGAACCATCTCCTTGACAGTTTTCACATCTTCCACCTTTTACATTAAATGAAAAACGACCCTTTAAATAACCTCTCTCTTTTGAAAGTGGCACCATAGCAAATAAGTCTCTTATATCATCAAAAACACTTACATATGTAGCAGGGTTTGATCTAGGAGTTCTTCCGATTGGTTCTTGATTAACTATAACCAATTTATCAACATGATTACAACCAATAATATCTCTGTATTGCAATGGTTCAACAAATGGATCAAAATTATTTTTTTGAATAGCTTTGACTAATGTTTCAAGAACTAAAGTAGATTTCCCACTACCACTAACTCCCGTTACAGCGATAAATTTATTCAGTGGAAAAGTAACATCAATATTTTTTAAATTATTACCCTTACATCCTTTGATAATAATTTTTTTACCATTACCACCTCTTCTAGTTTTAGGGACATCAATTTTCATTTTATGAGATAAATATTGACCAGTAATAGAGTTTTCATTAAGCATAACTTCTTTTGGTGTCCCAGCTGCCACAACTTCACCACCAAACATACCAGCTCCAGGACCAATATCTATTAGATAGTCACTTGCTAACATTGTGTCTTCATCATGTTCAATTACTAAAACACTATTCCCTAAATCTCTAATCGCTTTTAAAGCTTCAATAAGTTTTTCATTATCTTTTTGATGTAAACCAATTGATGGTTCATCTAAAACATATAAAATCCCAGTAAGGTGTGATCCAATTTGATTTGCTAATCTAATTCTTTGTGACTCACCACCACTTAAAGTTAAAGCTCTTCTTGATAATGTCAAATACTCTAATCCAACATTTTTTAAGAAACTCAATCTATTAACAATTTCCTTTAATAGTAAATTCGAAATTTGAGCTTGTTCTTTTGTTAATTCAACTCCTAGAAAAAAATCAATCAATTCCGAAATGCTCATATTAGTACATTCGATAATATCTTTATTATTGACTTTAACACACAAAGCAGCTGCATTCAATTTTTTAGCCTGACATGTTTTACATGGTGTTTCTGCCATATATTTACTATAGTATTCTCTTGCAAATTCACTATTAGTTTCATAGTGTCTTCTTTTGATGAGAGAGGCAATACCTTCGATATATTCATTCTTAAGATAAGTATTAGCACTAGATTTTAAGGAAAATTCAATAGGTTCATCACTACCATATAATATATGTCTAATATCTTCATCACTTAGATCTTTAATTTTTACATTTGTAGGAATATTATAGTGTTTCAAAAGGGTTGTAAATTTTTGTCATTCTAAATTTGTTGTATCAACTAAATTTTTAAAATAATCAACCCCACCTGTATCAATAGTGAGATTTTCATCTGGTAAAATCCTTTTGATTGATGGTTCAAACGTATAACCTAGACCTTTACAATAGTCACAAGCACCAATAGGGGAATTGAAAGAAAAAAGTCTTGGTTCCAATTCAGGAATTGAAAAATTACAAACATTACAAGTGTAGTTTTCATTAAACAATTGATCCTCTCCATCAACATTAACGATAACAACACCATTTGAATGTTTTGTGGCAATTTCAATTGCTGAAGCGATTCTTGATCTTGTTTGAGTATCTAAATTTAAAACGATTCTATCTATAACTATATCTATTGAATGTTTTTCATTTTTTGGCAGATTAATGGTTTCATCTAAATCAAAAATTTCGCCATTAATCCTTACTCTTAAATACCCTTCTTTTATAAGGTTTTGAATCTCATTTACAAATGATCCTTTTTGTTCTTTGACAATAGGACTTAGAATAATCAATTTAGATTTTTCAGGGTTACTCATTGTTGACTCAACTATTTGTTTGATAGTTTGAGTTTTAATTGGCCCATGACCCTTTGGACAAAATGGTGTTCCTATTCTTGCAAAAAACACTCTTAAATAGTCATAAATTTCTGTTGCTGTTCCAACGGTTGATCTTGGGTTATGATTAACGGATTTTTGATCAATTGAAATTGTTGGGCTTAATCCATCAATAGAATCTACATTAGGTTTTTCATTCCCACCTAAAAACTGTCTAGCATATGAACTTAATGATTCTAAATATCGTCTTTGACCTTCTGCATAAATTGTATCAAAGGCAAGTGATGATTTTCCTGAGCCTGAAAGACCAGTCATAACAACTAACTCATTTTTAGGGATATCTATATTAACATTTTTTAAATTATTTTCTTTAGCACCACGTACTTTTATATATTGTTTTTCCATGAGGACCTACTTTTGTTGACTTTTCATTTTAAATGTAATGGCATTAATTAAGTTTGATGCAATATCATCAATCATCAATTGAATCCTAGATAAATTTTCATTAAATTGAATTTCATTTTCAATAGGAGAATCTAATTTGTCAATTCCAATTTTAATTGAGATTAATGGAGCTTTCATTTTTAAACATATTTGAGCTATTGAAGCTGATTCCATATCAATCACAGTTGGAACTATGACATCAGCAAAGTCAAATTTTGACCTATTTTTCTTATTAATGAAAGTATCTGATGTCATACAATTACCAAGCATCGATTCATAATTTGAAGCCTTTAATAAATTATTAGAAATTTCTATCAAGTTTTGATCACATGAGAAAAATTGTGGTGATTTTGGTATTTGCCCCTTTTCATAACCAAAGGCAGTTAAATCAACATCTAAATATTTCATTTTATCAATAATCAATACATCGAATATTTCTAATGAATTAAATATTCCAGCTGAACCAATATTTAAACATGCAGTTACATTAAAACTATTTATTAAAAGTGCCGTTGTTGCTGCTGCATTTGATTTTCCTATTCCAGAAAATGTTACAATTGCTGTATCTCCAGAAATTGTTTTAACTACATAAAATTTATGACCATGAATTGAATGGATATAAATATCTTTAAAAGAACTTTTGACAAGTTCTTTACATTCAGTTTCCATTGCAATAATTATTCCTAACATAAATAAACCTCTTTAATTTGAATATTGTTTTGATAATGATAAAAATAATTCATCAAAACATTTTTTAATATCAATTTTTAATAGTGACCTAAAATATTCGATATTATTTATATCTTCATTTGTTCTTAATGATTCTAGTTTATCACAACAATATAAACACATGTCAATAATAGATAATTCACCTTCACCAAATGCAAATGGTAAAGTGTGTCTGGAAATAGCATTTAAAACGATTTGATCATTATATTTCAAAGTATTTTTTAAAAAATATGAACCAACTACACCGTGGAGAACTTCAACTGGTAATTCTTTATGATTTTCTCTTTTATAAATTTCTATCATTTTTTCATCATCTAACTCTTTGGATATATCATGATACAATCCAGCAATAAAACCTTTAAATGCCAAATCGCAGTATCCATTGTGATTTAAAGTTTGCTCCATCATATAAGCAACCCTTAAACTATGTCCCAACCTTTTTTGTGACATATAATTTAATAATCAATATTTTGCATACAAACCGTTTTCAACAATATATTGAACAACATCTGGATCTAAATAGTCTATCTTCATCAGATTATTTTTAATTTCTGTTGAAGATACATAAATACAACTAAATGGTAATAATTCAACATTTTCAATGTTAAATTTTTCATTTTCAAAAATGAAATCACGATTATAAACAACGACTTTAGTCAATTTGATTATTTCTTCCCATTTTTTTCAAGTCTTAAAAATTTTTAATTGATCTGCTCCTATTAAAAAAAATAATTCATCATTGGGATATTGTTTTTTCAAATATTTAATAGTGTTTATTGAATATGATGGTTCATTTGATTCTTTTAGAATTTCAAAGTCATCAACTTCACAATTTTCAATTTTCTTCGAAACTATTTTAACCATCTCTAGTCTTTGATGAGGAGTAGCTTCAAGCTCTTTATCACCACTAACTTTCGTTGGAATAATTTTTATTAAATCTATTTTTAAAAATTGCGCAGCAACCTTTAATACTTCTGTATGACCAGTATGAACTGGATCAAAGCTTCCACCATATATTAAAATTTTCATATATATAAAATATACTATAAGAATAATAATATTTATTATCTTAAATATAAATATAATAAAATTTAACTTAATTGTTTTTGTAAATACTATTTTTGTTTAATATATAATATTTATAATATTCAAATTCATGGAGTAAAAATGCGTTTATATAATTCCCTATCACAATCATATATTGAAATCAATGAAGATCAAGTAAACATCTATAATTGTGGTCCCACTGTTTACAATCATATCCATATTGGTAATGCTAGACCATTAATTATTTTTGATGTCTTATACAGAACACTTGAAGCAACTAACAAAAAAGTTAATTACTTACATAATATTACAGATATCGATGACAAAATCATTAATGCAGCAATTAGCAATAATACTGATGAAAAAACAATAAGTGAAATGTATGCTAATGCTTATGCTGAAATAAGAAAAAAATTAAATACCAAAGAAATGACAATTCAAAAAGTGACTGATAATATCGATGGGATAATTGATTATATAAACAGAATGATACTAAAAGGTGTTGCATATGAAGTAAATGGCAACGTTTATTTTAACACTAAATTAGTTGATTCATATGGTGAGTTGAGCAATAGAGTTTTAGATGATCAAATAATTGGAGAAAGAGTTCAAGCGAATGATCAAAAAATTAATGAAACTGATTTTGTTTTATGAAAAAACACAAATGATGGAATTAAATGAAAAACTAATTGATGTGATGGTCGTCCTGGATGACACTCTGAATGTTCCTATTTAATTGAAAAATATTTTGGCAATAACTTAACAATTCATGGCGGAGGAATAGATTTAAAATTCCCTCATCATGAAAATGAAAACGCTCAACATCATGGATTACATGATTGTGGTTTAGCAAAAGTTTGAATGCATGTTGGTCATATCAATGTTGATAATAAGAAAATGTCTAAATCATCAAATAATTTTATTTTAGTAAAAGATTTATTAACAATATTTCAATATCAATCAATAAGATGATTTATGTACCGAACAAATTATAGAAATCCACTTGAATTCAATCAAATAATTATGGAAGAATGTGAGAGTGAAATCAATAAAATTAAAAGGAATATAAATTCAACAAAAACTCAATTAATTATGAATGATTCACTTTCAGCAAAAGAAGTCATCAGTCAAAATTTTTTAGAAATTTTAAATAATGACTTAGATATTTCTAATGCGGTTACATATATTCAAAAAATATCAAAAGAAATAAATGTATCAATAAGATCAAAAGACTTTCAATTAGCTAACAGTCTTTTAAATGAATTAATATGATGTTTGAGTATTTTGGGGATTGAATTTGAAAATGTACATGACGAAAATACTATCGAAAAGATTAAAGAATATCAAATGCATCAATCAAATAAAAATTATGAGTCTTCTGATGCACTTAGAAAGATTTTAGTTGAAAAGGAAATCATTTAATGGAAACTAAAAATTTACTATTTGGCAAAAATTCTATTACAGATGCAATTGATAATGATTTAAAAATAACTAAAATAATAACTACAAATAAAGATTTAATTAACCAATTTAAATCTTATAAAGTTGAAATTGTTAGCAAAAATTTTTTCCAAAAATATAATGATGTGAATCATCAGTTTATAGCTGCTGAAGTGATTCAAAAAATAAATCATCTTTCAATTGATGAATTAATTTCAAAACTTTCGAAAAAAGATAATTCAATAATTTTAATGTTAGATAACATTGAAGATCCTGGTAACTTTGGAGCAATCATTAGAAGCGCTGTCGCTTTTGGTGTTGATGCTATAATTTATAAAAATACAAATCAAGCCCAAATTAATGAAAGAGTAATAAAAACTAGCACAGGTGGTGTTTATTATATTGATTTTGTAAAGGTGGCTAATCTATCTAATACATTGAATAAATTAAAAGATAGTAATTGATGATCTTATGCAGCTGCTTTAGAAGAAAAATCAATATCTTTAAAAGAAACAAAATTCGATAAAAAAAGTGTAATTATTGTTGGTAATGAACATGATGGCATTAGTAAAATAGTCAAATCTAATTCTGATTTTATTGTGAAAATTGATATGAGCAATAAATTACAATCTTTAAATGTTTCAGTTGCAACAGGAATTATTTTGTCTAAAATTTTCACACAATAGACTTATTTTCATATTTATAAATAAAAAAAACCATTCTTTGATATAATTTGATTATTATGAAAATTTCTAAATCAACTAAAAAAATTGTATTATTTGGGTCATTACTATTAGTTACAACAGCAATTGCATCAACAGTTGCAGTAGCTTGTTCTAATACTTCAAACCCAGAAATTACAACAGCAGCAATATTTAATGTAATCGACGAAGGTTCTACTGGCAAAGATGAAGCTGGTGTAGATAAAGGTGGTCAGTATACAGTTAATAGATCAAGTAATGGTTCTATTAGCATTTCGCCAAGCATCGTTTTCTCAAACGAAGAAGGTGAAGACAAATATTATTCTGCTTACCCTTCTTTCTCTAGCTTTGAATCAGCATCTGTAACAGATCAAAAAGCTGCTACTTATTTTGCAATTTTAAATTACTATACATTTTCATTGCATAATCTTTCAATTCAATATCAAGATTTTTTAACAGCCTCTACAACAGGATTAGCTACATTAAGTAATGAATTTGATAGAGAAATTCAAGATGAATATAAATTAAAAGATTTATCAGCTGCTTTATCTACAACTGTAAATGAAGGTAAAGACACTGCTAGATTAGGTTTGAGAAGTATTGACTTAAATTTAGGTGATATGTATAAACAAATCGAATCTGAAAAATATGATTATTTTAAAAAAGTTGAAGATGCAGCTAAACCAACTGATGAAGATTTAACTTCAACCATTAAAGTATCGGACGTTAAATTTAATTATGAATGATGATCAACTGATAAAAAAAATAAAGTTCATTGAAAAGGTTCGAATTGAAATATTAATGACCAAAATTTAATGTTTTGAAAAGTTTTCTTAGACAATGGATATGCTGCACCAAGTGCTTCATATTCTTTATCGCTTGAAGAAACTTTATTCCAATGAAAAAATGTTTATAAAACTGATGACGCTGATTTAGAACTTGAAAAATACTATTCAACTGGAGAAACTAAATTAATCCAAGAAGAGAGTGGTGCAACTATTTATACT
>JBOFSS010000056.1:0-5006 GCA_051651665.1 Mycoplasma sp. | reverse complement strand
AATAAAGATTATATATATTTCAACAAAAAAAACGGCGATTATATTGGAAGATGAATTGATGGCAACAACAATCCAAAATGAACTAGCGATTTAATCAATGTTATTTCTAATGAAGTGAAAAAAATTCATCAACTTGATTTATCTATAGATGAATTCAATAATTTTCAATATTGAAAAATTTTTGAGAAATCAAAATATTTCAATAAATATAAGGACATATATATTGATTTGATTAAAAAATATAGTGATTTAGAAAAAATTGTTTGTCATTGTGATCTTAATCCTTGAAATATTCTTATCAACGAAAATAACGAGCTTATTTTAATAGATTTTGAAAGAGTTAAAATGAATACTAAATATTGGGATTTTGCTAATTTGGCAAGAGAAACAATGTCAATTGAACAAATAAAGTATTTATGTTCTGTAAATAATTTAGATTTAGAAATTTTTTATGATCATTTACTCATTACAAATATCCACGCTTTGCAATGAACACTGACTTTAGAAGATCAAACATTGGTTAGTACTTATCGTAAAAATTTATTAACTAAGTTAAATGTTTTATTTGATAAAGAACATTTATTCAAAAATTAATCAATAATGTATTCTTCACCATTTCAAATTTTTAAATCATTTAAAAATTCATCATCATTAGCATCAAAACCAACAAGCATAGCCAAGCAAGCTTTGTCTTCATCGAATGATTCTGGATATGAAGTTATAACAAAAGATGTGTGTTTATAACCTCATTCAATCATGCCATTATCTGGTTTTGCAGAATCAGTTATGATAACTTCTGCATTATCACCTAATATTTCATCAATTGAAAAAGCATCAATAATTTTTGTATTTTCAATAATAATTAAATTATCAGTATTTTTGAATTTCGATAATAAATAGTCGCAATCTTCCTTGTTTGAAAAAGATAATAAAAGTTTATATTTGTTGCCATCTTTTTCAAAAACAGTATATCCGTCTTTATTTGCAATATTACTCACTATATCAAAATCTAAAATCATTTTTACCTCATTTATTTATTAGTATTATATATTAGCTACAAAAAAATAAACATTTTTTCACTATGTTTTAATTTATATGATTTTAAAATTAATTTTTTTATATATAATATATTGTATGTTGAATTGGCGGAATGGTAGACGCGCAAGGTTGAGGGCCTTGTTTCTGTATAGATGTGAGAGTTCAAGTCTCTTATTCAACACCATGCAATAGTAACATAAGTAATGTAATTTAATAATATATGAGTTCAAATCTCATCTAATGCAAAATATATAAAACAAATAAATCAAAGGAAATATATGTGGTTTAAAAAGAAATCTAAAAAGGTTGAAGAAGAAGTTATTACTGAAGCACCAGTAAAAACTAAAAAACCAACTAATATTTACTACTTAACAGCTAGAAAAGATAATACTGGCAAAAAAATTGGCTGAGAAGTTAAAAAAGGGAATGCTGCTAAAGTATCTGCGATTTGCAAAACAAAAGAAGAAGCTAAATCAAAGGTTAAGACAATGGCTAAAAACCAAAGTTCAACCGTTATCATCTACAAAATGGATGGAACAGTTGAAGAAACTTATAAAATCAACTAACAATTGATTTTGAAATATTAAAATGAGATATTCCAATTAGGTCTATCTCGTTCAAAAATAAATAATTAAGTGCTGCACTTATTGTGAAATATTAGTGGAGCATTTTTTAATTGCTAAAGGCATAAAAAAAGTGCCTCCTTATTGAACAAGGCAACAGAATAATGTTGTACAACCAAATTACAAATGATGAATGAAAAATACAGATTATCTTTGAAATCATCAAAAAACTATTTTTTATTACAAGAGAATTGAAAAGAAAGCGGACAATTGATGGTTATGATTTTGCAATAGTTGATAAAACGCAAGAAAAGATAATGATACAAACATATTATGCATACTTTAAATATGAAGAGTTCAATAAATTATTTCACAAATATTATAATGAGAAGTCTCACGATGCTGAAAAAACATATTGTAAAATTATAAATAATCACCCAAATATAAAATCTCTTTCTTTAAGACAAATATTTAATCGAATTAGAAACAGTAGATGCATTATCGAAAGATCTGATAGATTGAACCATACTATAAAAACGAAGAAGAAAAAAGATTGTTGGAATTTTCTCGAAATTCAATAACAAACATGTATTACTTATGTGAACTAGATCAAAATACATTGATAATCGCTCAATTTACGGACATTAAGAAGTAGATTTAGTAATTGTCAAGAAAACTAGTGGATATGCTAATCTCTTAACTTTAACTGAAAGAAAAACAAGAGAAACATATATTTCAAAAATATATTCTAAGAATCCTATGAAATGTAATTCCGAGATTTATAAGTTAATTAAGAAGAATAATCTACAAGTAAATTCAATTACTTGTGATAACGGTATTGAGTTTGAGAAAATAGGTTTATTAGCCAATCGATTGGATTGTATGATTTATTTTGTGAACCATATACTTCATATCAAAGAGGTTCTAATGAACATACAAATGGTATTATTAAAAGATAATTAAAAAGTGGTGCCAATTTCTCAGAAGTTACAGATCAAGAAATTGAGGAACTACAAAACACAATTAATAACATGCCAATAAAAATATTTACTTGATAAGTAGTTCAGAATATAAAATATTATTTTAATCTTAAAAAAAATACCCAAACCTTGTGAGTTTAGATATTTTTTGCTATCAATCAATCTAAAGTGCAACACTTAACTAAAGTATTGCACTTTAGATTTTATTTTAGGAATACCATCGATTATTTGAGGATGTTTTTTGTTAAAAAAGAAAGGTGTTAATTAAATGTTGTGATTAATAACTACTGGCATTAATAACTTGACCATTATAACCTTGACTTCAAACATTTTTGTGATTTTCAAATAAAGACGCTGAAACTGTAATTGAAGTTAATTTTGCACAACCAGCAAAGGCGTAAGGTTCGATTAAATTTAAATTTATTAAACCGGATAAATCTAAATCACCGGTTAAATTAGAGCAATAAGCGAAAGCATAATTTCCTATTGAAGTTAGTTGTGCTAGATTTGATAAATTTAAATTCCCTGTGAATCCAGAACATCTACTGAAAGCACGACTTTCTATTTTCTTTATTGATTGAGGGAGTTTTAGGGTTCCACTAAATCCAGAACATTCACTGAAAGCATTAGAACTTATTTTAGTTAGTTGTGTTAGATTTGATAAATCTAAATCCCCTGTGAATCCAGAACAACCATCGAAAGCAGAGGAGCCAATTTCTTTTATTGACAGAGGGAAGGATAGAGATCCGGTGAAACTAGAACATTTATTGAAAGCCTGACTTCCTATTGAAGTTAGTTGTGTTAGATTTGATAAATTTAAATTCCCTGTGAATCCAGAACAACCATAGAAAGCAGTGCTCTCTATTGCCTCTATTGATGGAGGGAGTGTTAGGGTTCCTTTGAATCCGGCACAGTTAAAGAAAGCCTGACTTCCTATTGAAGTTAGTTGTGTTAGATTTGATAAATTTAAATTCCCTGTGAATCCAGAACAACCATAGAAAGCAGCGCTCTTTATTACCTCTATTGATGGAGGTAGTTTTAGGGCTCCACTGAATCCAAAACATTTATTGAAAGTTCATTTTTTTATTTCAGTTAGTTGTGTTAGATTTGATAAATCTAAATCCCCTGTGAATCCAGAGCATTCATTGAAAGCTCGTTCATCTATCACCTCTATTGATGAAGGGAATGTTAAGGTTCCGCTAAATCCAGAACATTTATCGAAAGCAAAAGTACCTATTTTCTTTATTGATGGAGGGAATGTTAGGGTTCCGGTGAGGCCAGTACAACCTTGGAAAGCATTAGGACTTATTTCAGTTAGTTGTGTTAGGTTTGATAAATCTAAGTTACCTGATAAGTTCACACATTGATAGAAAGCATATTTTCCAATGTTATTCAATAATGATTCTTTCTCAAAAGTTAGGGAAATGAGTTTATCTTTTATTTGTCTAGCAAAATAATCAACTGAATAACCATCACATAAACTTTTAACTTCTCTCCCATATATTTCTTTAGGAATAACTAAATTACCACTTCATTGTCGACCAGCATCAGTATCAATTCATTTATTAGTAATTGATAATATACCTTCAGGTGAAAGAGTGAACATGTCTTTAACTACCGGATTTTTTTTATTAACAATAACACCTTCATATCCTTCTTTTCAAGTGTTTTGCGTATTAAATAATTCTGGCGATACATGGATTGAAGTTATTCTAGTTGCAGTATTAAAAACATTTTGACCAATTGATGTTACTGAATCTGGAATCATTAAATTTCCTGTTAATTTATCACATGATTTAAATGCTGCTTCGCCAATTGTAATTAATGAGTTTGATAAAATTAATTTTCCTGTTAAATTAGAACAATTATTAAAAGCATAACTATCAATTTTAGTCACAAAATCTGTAATTATTAAATCTCCCGTAAGTGATACACAATTATTGAAAGCATATGACTCAATTGAAGTCAAAGAATTTGGTAAAGTTATCGCACCATTAAGGCTAGCACAATTATCAAAAGCAGATTCTTCGATTGTAGTAATTCCTAGTGGAATTTTTAAACCTCCTGTAAAACCGGTGCAATCTTTAAATGTTCCCTCTTCAATTATTACTAATTTATTTGATAAAGTTAAAGTGCCTTTAAAGCCCGAACACCCAATAAATGCTTGAGCACCAATTGATGTTACTGAATCTGGAATCATTAAATTCCCTGTTAATTTAGAACAATTAGCAAAAGCAGAATTGCCAATTGACGTGATCCCTTCTAAATTAAGGTTGCCAGTTAATTCAGAACATCCTTCAAAAATACTTTGTGGAAGCGATTTAATAGAAGAAGGTCATTTGAAACTTGTAATTTTTTTACAATCTTTAAATGCCGCTGTTCCAATTGTCGTTACAGTATTTGGGATAATCAATTCTTCAGTAAA
>JBOFSS010000055.1:0-24329 GCA_051651665.1 Mycoplasma sp. | reverse complement strand
GAAAGCAAGACAAATACATAAGCTTGAATTAGTCCTGCGAATAATGAAAAGTAAGAGATTAAAAACGGCATTACCAAAACACCACCAACTAAAACAGTTATTAAAAATGGTGATTCATTCGAAAGTTCGCTCACAGCTCAGAATACAACTGCATATATTACATATCCAGCAATAATGTTACCTCAAAGACGGAATGTTAATGAAATTAACGGAGTTATTTCACTAATCAAATGTAATGGGTTAATCATTACAGGTATTTTATTATTTTTTACTTTAATATGAATTAAAAAACTTTTTAAATAACTTAATTTCTGATACTTTATCGCACAAATAATTGAAGTGATTCAAGTAATTGCACCAAGTGTTAAAGGAACAGTATATGAAGTTGTAGGTTCTTTAATTCCAAATATAGCAAAAACATTTGACAACACCAAGAAAGATATTAAAAATAAAAAATATGGTGTCGCTTTTACAAATCTAATCCCAAAAGTATCAACAACCATCTGTCTAACACTTGTTATCACAGTATCTACCATAACAGTAAATCTCTTTGATTCTGAGTTAACGCTCACATTTTTGTTTTGTATGTAATATACTAAAGCGATAATTGTTAATATTATAGTTATTACAATAATTGCAAAAATATGTGGAAGTGCTGCATCTTGAAATGCATTAAGACTTTGTCAATTCTCCATTTTTATCTCCTTTCTTTTCATTTTTTTTATTATCAAGATATGTGAATAAAATAGTAGATCCACTAGATAACAAGAAGAACGATAATAACATGTATAAATTAAATGCATTGAATCCAGTTAAATTACAAATAAGAACAATCATAATTGGTAATATTGAAATAATAGAAATTCCAATATAAATTAAAATTGAATTTAATATAACTTTATTCCTAGAATGAGAATTGATAGCTTTTTTTTGTAAAAAATTATTAACTATTATTTTTAGGAATAATGTTAACAAAAAAAATGGCGCAATCAATAATACACTATAAGTTAATGAATACATATCAAATATCGATGCAAAGATTAAACTAATTATTAATGAAAAAACAACTATTAATGGGTATCCAATAAAGCATCATTTATTCTTAATAATCATTATGACCTCTAACTATAAATTTATAGTCAATATTATTATATAACTTTTTCTATTCTTGTAAACTTAAATAATATATTCAAATATTTCAAAATTCTGATCATCATCAAAGATTATTTCAGAATAACATTTTTTTCCATTATGTCTTGAAATAGACATACTTCCAGGATTCATAAAAACAATGTTTGAAACTGTTTTAATAATAGGTATATGAGTGTGTCCAAAAATAACGAAATTAACTGATTTTTCTTTTGCAATTTGCAACATTTTTTCTTCTCATGTAGGATATTCATATGATGCAAAAAGATATTTATCACCATGAGTTAGCATAAATTTATATCCACAAATTTCAAAGAAAATTATTTTCTTATCGCCTCAATCATTATTACCATCAACATAGTATTCAGTTATATCAGAAATTTGTTTTGAAGACATTTGATGATCACCTGCATGAATAATATAATCATATTTATTTGAATTAACTATTTTTAGTCATGTATCATTACAATGAGTATCACTTACAACTAATACTTTAACCATTATTTAACCTCTTTCTTAATTTTTTCTAACAATAAGATTGCAACTTTTTTTGGAATGATTTGAGATATTGTTTCAATGTCAATTTTCTTTAAATCATAAATATTAGGATATATAGATAATAATTTATTTTTTGTCTTATCACCTAATCCAGGAATATTATCTAAAATTTCAGAGGTTTTAGATTTTGAAGATTTTGAATGGTAAAAATTAATAACATATCGATGAACTTCATTTTGCATATTACTAAGAAAATTATACAAATATGATTTTTTAATTAAAGGAAAAATATTATATTCATCATCAATTAATGATTCGGTTTGATGTTTATCATTTTTGATCAATCCAATGACTTTTACCTTATCAGATTTTCCAATTGCTTTCAATGAAGAAACAGCAGCGCTAACTTGTTGTTTGCCGCCGTCAACAATTAACAATTCTGGAAGGTTGTTTAATTTTGAATATCTCCTTTCTACAACTTCTTGCATAAAATGAAAGTCAGATTTTTCTCCGGTGCTTTTTATATTATATTTTCTATATAATTTTTTTTCAGGTTTAGCGTTTTTAAAAACAACAACAGCTGAAACACAATTCTCTAAAAATAAGTTTGAGTTATCTATCATTTCAATTCTATTTAAGTAATCCATATTAAGTAATTTTTTTAAATCGTTTAATGCACCAAATGATTTATTGTAATTATGTTCAATTTCCAAATCCTTTTTTTGCAAATTTTCTTTAGCATTTTTAATCGCCATTAATAATAGTTCACTATAAAGACCCTTAATTGGTTTTTTAATTTTAGAATTGATGATGTTAGATAATAGTTCTGATTCAATATTAGAAATATCAATATATATGTGATTTGGAACACTATGTTCACTATAGTATTGAATTAAATAACTTTCTAAAACTTCTTGTAGTTCTCCATAAAAATGATCAAAAAATTGATGCTTTACCAATAATTTTCCTCCAACATAATTAAAAATATTTATAGAGATTTTATTATCTTCAACATAATAACCAATGATATCTGCATCTTTCATTTCATTTAATTGAGTAATTTGGTTATTGCAAATATTTGACAATGAATCAATTTGAGACAAAAACATTTTAGCTTTTTCAAATTCTAAATTTCTAGCAGCCTCAAGTTCTTTGTTTTTTAGTTCTTTTATTATTTGGTTTGGTTTATTGTTAAAAACTAAATCTAATTGTTTTTTAAGAGATTCGTAACTTGTTTGATCAATATCATTTATGCACGGTGCTAAACATTGATCCAAATGGTAGAACATACATTCCTTATTAGGTATTTTATTGCATTTTCTAAATGGAAATAATTTTTGAAGCAACAAATAAACATCATAAGAATTATTTTGCAAAGTTGTGGCAAACGGACCATAAGCCTTACCGTTAAATTTTTTAATATTTCTGGTATAGATTAATTTTGGATTTTTTTCGTTAGTTAGCACTATATAAGGATATGAGTTTGAACCTTCTTTTAAAAGAACATTATATTTAGGTTTGTGTTCTTTTATCAAATTGTTTTCTAATATGAGAGATTCATTCTCATTGTTAACAACTATATAATCTATATTAGCAATTTCTTTAACAAGATTTGCAATTCTATTATTAACTGTCTTTGTAAAATACTGAGTAGTTCTTTTTTTAAGGTTTTTAGCTTTACCTATATAAATAATATTATCATGAGAATCTTTTCATAAGTAGCAGCCAGGTAATTCAGGAATATTATTTAAAATTTTAGAAAAGTTATTCATTTTTAAATTCTGCCTTGATAACATCAAATAACCGATGAAATGATAATTCTAAAACATTAATATCTGAATAATAAAACTTATAAAGTTTTCCATAATATTCAAATTGAAAATATTCATTAAAAAATGTTAAGTTTAAAATCTTATCAATTAAAAAAGAAATTATCTCATTTAAATATGTTATTACAATTCTTTTTGTTGTTAAATATAAATCAGCCATTTCTATTATTTTTCCATTGAACAAAACCGAAACTTTTCTGTAGTGAAAGTATGTAATTTCATTTTTTGATTGCTCAAAATCGATAATTAACGATTTTAAATTTCTACTATTTGTGAAATTTTTTGTTTTTAAATCAAAAATATAATTCTTTTCTTTTGCATTTAAATAATTTTTCAAACAAAGGATATTTATTATTTTTAGTAATGTATTCAAATAAACTACAGATTCATCCTTATTCAAATTTATCCATTCTCTTAATAAATTAAATCTGAAAACAAGGAATTCTTTTTCGTATTCTTTTGAAAATAAATTAATGACTTTATTTTTATTTCAATAATGAAAGTTGTTTATATTCAAAGTTTTTGATCAAATCTTAAAAATTTCATCATATTTTTCTGCATCATAGTCGTTTCTAATAAATAAAGAATAAATCATATAAATATTATAAATAAAAAAAGATAAGTTTTATATAACTTATCTTTTTTTAATTAACCTCTTAAACCTAAATCTTTAATAATTTTTCTATAAGCATCAATATCATTATTTTGTAAATAAGTTAATAATGATTTACGTTTAGAAACTTTCATATAAAGACCACGTTTAGAGTGTTTGTCTTTTTTATTTGCAATCATATGCTCAGTTAAGTTTTTAATTTCAGCAGTTAGTATAGCGATTTGAACTTCTGTTTTACCAGTGTTACTTTCACTACCACCAAATTGTTTAACTAATTCTGATTTTGTTTTTTTTGAAACAGCCATTTTATTCTCCTTTTAGCTTATTAGTTAGAACCAAGTTTAAAATATATAATTTAAACTTAGCAAAAACATTTCATTTACATTTTAATTCTATCATTAAATATATTAATATTCAAGTTTATAGAATTGATCACCGACTTCGTTGATTTCTTTTGTTGTTTTCAAACCTGTACCAGCTGGAATTAAATTACCTAAGATAACATTTTCTTTTACACCATATAAGTAATCGATTTGACCTTTTGTTGCAGCGTTTGTTAATATTTTTTTAGTATCTTGGAAAGAAGCCGCAGATAAGAATGAGTTAGATTTAGAAGGTGCTTCCCCTAATCCGAACACTTGGTTAACACCATGAGCAGGATTTTTACCTTGTTTGATTAAACGTTTAGTTTCTTCTTTTAAATCATATAAACTAACAACTTCACCAACGAAGAATTTAGAGTCACCTTGTGAAGTAATTCTAATTTTGTTTGTAAGTTGTTTGATGATAATTTCAATATATTTATCAGAAATATCAATACCTTGGATACGATAAACTTTTTGCACTTCTTTAATGAAGTAATGTCTAACTTTTTCAATACCAGCTACATCAAGTAATTCTTGAATATCGATAAGACCATCAACGATTTTTTGACCAGCAACAATAGCTTGTCCTTTTTTAACAATAACATTACTTTCATATGAAGTTTTGTAAGTTCTTTTTTCCACATCATTACCAATAATAATTTGATAATCATTTTGAATAGTTGGAACTTCAATAACTTCTCCATCGATTTCAGAAATCAAAGCTTTTTCTCATGGTTTTGGACTAACAACATCAAATAATTGTTTTAAACGTTCAAACCCTTGGGTAATGTTTGATCCACCAGCAACCCCACCAGTATGGAACGTTCTCATGGTAAGTTGTGTACCTGGCTCACCAATAGATTGAGCAGCGATAATACCAATCGCTGTACCTTCTTCTACTAATTTATTTGTTGATAAATCAATTCCGAAACATTTTTGACAAACACCATTTTTGTTAGCACAATGAATTGGACTTCTAATTATGATTTCTTCAACATTATGTTGATCTATCAATAAAGCTTTTTCATGAGTTACTAATTCATGTGCAGCCACTATAATTGAGCCATCTTTAGGGCTTTTGATATCTTCAAATGCGAATCTATTAAGCACTCTTTCGCTTAATGGTTCAATAACAGAATTTTCTTTTCTATTTATAAGAGCTCTTAAAACTAATCCTTTTGATGTTTTACAATCTTCATTATTAATTACAACTTCTTGAGTTGCATCAACTAATTTTCTAGTCATATAACCTGATTTAGAAGTTTTCATCGCAGTATCAGTCATACCTTTTCTAGCACCATAAGATGAATTAAAGAATTCACTAATTGATAACCCTTCAATAAATGAATGTTTAATTGGAATTTCAATAATATCACGAATAATTTTAGATTTTGATTTTTGATCATAGTTATATGATTTAGACATCAATCCACGCATACCAGCTAGTTGGGTAAAGTTTGAAATATTACCACGAGCACCAGAGTCAGCCATAATTACGATTGAATTTTTTTCATATTCAGGAGATTCAACTATATTTTTAATATCATCAGTAACTTTATCTTTTACATCTGTTCAAAGACGGATAACTTTTTGATATCTTTCATCATTTGTCAATAAACCTTTTTTGTATTGCTGTTTAAGACGCATAACTTGTTCTTCAGCTGTTTTGAAATATTCATATTTTTTATCATATAAAGGAACATCAAATGCGCTAATTGTAGTAGCAGAAATCATTGAATAATGAAATCCTAAGTATTTAATTTTATCCATTGTTTCTGGAACAATTTTAATTGGATATTCTTTATATAAAATATCAATTATAGAAGAAAGAACTTTTTTAGAGAAAGGTTTTGCAACCACATGATTTTCCAATACTTTTCTAACATCTTGACCCATCGGAACTATTTTTAATGGTTTATGAATATTAGTATCATTAATATAAGGGAAACTATCAGGTAAAACTTCATTTAATATCAATTTACCAACTGATGTAATTAATACACCATCAGTTTCAAATTTCTTTTCAGGGAATGCTTTTGTAGATATACCAACAACTGTATGTGTGTGGATTTTTGTTTCAGCTAAAGCTAATTTAACTTCATTAATATCTTTAAATATTAAACCTTGAGTACCTTTTGTTAAATCTTCCATAGATAAGTAGTAGTTACCTAAAACCATATCTTGAGTAGGAGTTATAATTGGTTTACCATCTTTTGGACCAAGAATATGTCATGATGCAAGTAAGATAGATCTAGCTTCAGAAACCGCTTCTTCGCTTAATGGTACATGGACAGCCATTTGGTCACCATCGAAATCGGCGTTAAATGCTGTTGTAACAAGTGGGTGAAGACGGATTGCTTTACCTTCAATCATTTTTGGTTCAAAAGCTTGAATACCTAAACGGTGAAGAGTTGGAGCTCTATTCAAAATAACAGGTCTTTGTTTAATTACTTTATGAACAATTGGTCAAATTTGATCGTCTTGACTACCTATCATTTCTTCAGCTATTCTAATATTTGCTGCAATAGGAATAATTTCTAATCCATAATCATCAAATTTTCTGATTAATTCATGAATAATAAAAGGTTTAAATAATTTTAAAATCATTGTTGCTGGGATACCAACTTCATACATTTTAAGTTCAGGACCTACAACGATAACTGATCTACCAGAATAATCAACCCTCTTACCAAGCAAGTTTTGTCTGAATAAACCTTGTTTACCTTTTAAGTAATTAGAAAGTGATTTTAGAACACGTTTATCTTTACCAACAATAGGTTTTTTCTTAGAAGAGTTATCAAATAAAGCATCAACTGCTTCTTGTAACATTCTTTTTTCATTATTTAAAATAATAGTTGGAGCATTCAATTCAATAATTCTTTTTAGACGTTGATTTCTAATGATGATTTTTCTATATAAGTTATTAATATCACTTGTAGTGAATCTTCCACCATCTAATTGAATAATTGGTCTAGTATCAGGTGGTGTAACAGGTAAAACTTTTAAGATCATTCATTCTGGTTTGTTACCAGATTCTTTTAATCATTTCACTACTTCTAATCTTCTTAATAATTTCTTTTCATTTTGTGAGAAACTAGCTGTAGTGTTAGTTTCTTTTAAGTTAGAAAGTTCTTCATTAATTTTTTGATCTTCAGCTTGTAAATCAATTTCCATTAATAATTGGTTTATAGCTTCTGCACCAATTCCGAATTTAATTTTTTTGTATTTAGTTATAAATCTAAAAACTTCATCAATTGAAAATGGTAAGTTTGAATCACGTAATCTCTCACGATAAATTCTAGCTTTTTTAATTTCTAAAGAATTTTTATCTTCAGTTAATTTTAAATCATTATAGATATCACCTAGGGCTTTTCTAATTTTTGATCTAGATGCTCTTGAATTTTTTTCACTTACTGAATCGATAATTTCTTTTTTCTTAAATATAGGTTTCTCTGTACCTGCATAGTCACCTTCATCAAGAACAATTCAATTTACAAAATATAAAACTTGTTCAACTTGTTTGTAAGGTATATCTAAAAGTAAAGAAATTTTAGAAGGTCTAGGTAATTCCTTAGTCATTCAAATGTGGGCAACAGGAGCAGCAAGCTCAATATGTCCCATTCTCTCTCTTCTAACAATTGATTCTGTAATTTCAACACCACAAGATTCACATTTTTTTCCACGATATTTTACTTTTTTATATTTACCACAAGAACATTCATAATCCTTTACTGGACCAAAAACTAATTCATTGAATAAACCATCTTTTTCTGGTTTTAATGATTTATAGTTTATCGTTTCAGAACGTGTGATTTCTCCATAAGATCATTTTCTTATTTGTTCAGGACTAGCGATACCGATTTTTAAACCAGCTATCTTCCCAGAAATTTTATTATTTTTTAAGTCTGCCATTTTTATCTCCTGTTACTTTCTTTATTCTTCGTCATCAAAATCTTCGACAGGTCTAGAAAAACCTAAATCTTCTGGATTGATATCAAATTCATTCATTGCTTCTAATGTATCAGTATCGTATTCGTTGCTTAACACTAAATTTTCATATTTGATATATTCATCTGTATCTTGTTGATTATTTTCCGAATCAATAACATAGGTTGCTAAACCTAAACCTTGTAATTGTTTAACTAATAATTTGAATGATTCAGGAAGTGAACCCGCAGGGATTGGTTTACCTTTAATAATAGAACTGTATGTTTTATTTCTACCTTTAACATCATCAGATTTAATTGTTAGAATTTCACGTAAGTTATGTGCCGCACCATATGCTTCAAGTGCTCAAACTTCCATTTCACCAAATCTTTGACCACCATTTTGACTTTTCCCACCTAATGGTTGTTGTGTGATTTTAGAGTATGGACCAACTGAACGTGAGTGAATTTTATCATCAACCATGTGATCAAGTTTTAACATATACATTATCCCAACTGATATTGGACCATCAAAAGATTGACCAGTTCTTCCATCAATTAATTCGAATTTACCTTGAGTTTTGATTGGATCAATTCCAGCTTCAACCATTGTTGCTTTTAAATCTTCACTTGTACAACCAGAGAATACAGGTGTAGCAACTTTATAACCAATATCATTATAAGTAAGTCCTAATTTTCCTAAAATAATCTCAATATCTATTGATTTAATTTTTTCTAATGCTTCTTCAACATTAGAAATACCTTCAGCTGCAATATAATCATTTACATTTTTGTAAAGTAATTTAGCAGTTGTTTCTTTTAGTGAAAATATTTTTCTAATTGATTCATGATTAGATTCATTCATTGATAATTTAATCAATTCTTTTTTAGCAATTTCTCTAGCGGATAAACCTAAGTGAATTTCTAAGATTTGACCAATATTCATACGTGACGGAACACCAAGAGGATTCAACATTACATCTAACGGAGTACCATCTTTTAAATGTGGCATATCTTCAATTGGAACAATTTTAGATACAATACCTTTATTACCATGACGACCAGCCATTTTATCACCAATTTGGATTTTTCTTTTTTGAGCTACATAAATTTTTATAACTTCAATTACATCATCGCCTAAATCATCATCAATATTTCTAAATCTTTTAACAGCAGCAACAATTCCTTCTCCAGAGTGAGGAACTCTAAGTGAAGAGTCTTTAATAGATTTCGTTTTTTCTCCGAATATAGCTTGAAGAAGTTTTTCTTCAGGGCTTAAATCAACTTGACCTTTTGGAGTAGTTTTACCAACTAAGATATCACCTTCTCTAACTTCAGCTCCGACCATAATAATGCCATCTTCATTTAAGTATTTTTTAGATTCTTCGCTTGTGTTAGGAATTTCTCTTGAAATTTCTTCATCACCGTTTTTAGTAACTAAACATTTAACAACATATTCATCAATACTTATTGAAGTATAAGTATCATCTTTAACTAGTCTTTCACTTAGAATAATAGCATCTTCATAGTTAAAACCACTTCATGTAGTAAAACCAACCAATATATTTTGTCCTAATGCTAATTCTCCATTTTGCATTGCTGGGCCATCACATAAAACATCACTTTTCTTGAATTTTTCACCAACAGCTACTATAGGGTTTTGATTATTACATGTATTTTGGTTTGTTTTTTGGAATTTAGTCAAATTAATTTTTGATTTTGTTCCATCATTATATTTCATAGTGATTTCTTTTGCATCAACACTTTCAACAATTCCATCTTGTTCTGCAACAACACCTAATCCGGAGTCATGAGCAATATCATATTCAGTACCTGTACCAACAACAGGAGCGTATGGTTTAACTAACGGGATAGCTTGACGTTGCATGTTAGAACCCATAAGAGCACGGTTAGCATCGTTATTTTCTAAAAACGGAATAGCACTAGCTGCAATAGAAACAACTTGTCTAGGAGCAATATCAATATAATCAACTTCCATTGGACTAAATACGTCACTTGTACCTCTAAAACGAGCAACAACTGTATCTTGAGAAATTTTATTGTTTTCGTCAACTGTTACATTAGACTCACTTATTACATATTCATCATCTTGAGAAGCGATCATTCATCTAACTTCATCAGTAATAACACCATTGGTAACTTTTCTATAAGGTGTAAGTATAAAACCATGTTCATTAATTTTTGCAAAAGATGCCAAAGACATAACTAAACCAATATT
Source organism: Mycoplasma sp. (assembly GCA_051651665.1). GTDB lineage: Bacteria > Bacillota_I > Bacilli_A > Mycoplasmatales > Mycoplasmoidaceae > Mycoplasma_L. Next base: position 13,710 of record JBOFSS010000055.1, on the reverse strand, counting down.
CATACCCTCAGGTGTTTCAATTGGACATATTCTTCCATAATGAGAATAATGAACATCACGAATATCTAAGTTTGGATCTTCTCTAGAAATACCACCAGGACCCATTGCAGAAATACGACGTTTATTTGTTAATTCTGACAATGTGTTTTGTTGATCAATAAATTGAGTTAATTGGTGAGAGTTAAAGAAGTCTTTCATCACAATTTGGAAAGATTTAGTGTTTATAACTTGTCTTACAACAACTTTTTTAGGTTGGTCGTCTTCTTCTTCCTCAACATTATTACGAGAATTAATTGTTGTTGTTGTACCATCACAAATCGCTAATTTCTCTTTAATGAATTTTTCAATTCTAATCATTGCTGCTGCAGCTTTTGAACGAAGTAATTCATGAATTAATTTTAAACGTTTATTTCCAAGGTGATCAATATCATCAAATTCTCCAATACCATATGTAAAGTTTGAAGAGTATGAACAAATAGAAATAATATCAGAAATTGTTAACTGGTTAGAAACGCAATCTGAATTTACCCCAATTATTGAAGTAGTTTCAGAATCAACTAAATTATCATTTGATAAGTAAACTCTTACTTCTTCATAATTAGTGATTACATCATCACCAAATAATAATTTAGATGGACTTTCTATTAATTCTACTTTTTTGCAAATATCTAATTTATTGTTTTTAGACAACTCTTTGAATAAGTCATAATTTTTCTTATCCATTAAAGTTCCTTTAGCAAAAACCACTGCTCCGGATGTATCTTTTATGTCTTGGGCAATTATACATTGATATAATCTTTCAGAAATTCTTAATTTTCTATTAGTTTTATATCTTCCTGCTGATTTTAAATCATAATATCTTTCACTACAAAAGTGTTGTCATAAAAGTGTTTTGTAAGTTATTTTTTCATCTTCAATAGCAACATTGTTATTGTCAAAAACTTTTAATGAAATTGAAAGTTTTTTAACAATATCTTTTGCAGCTTTTTCACATATTATATTATTTATAATTGATGTTTTATTATGGTTTAAAGCATCTATTTTCGATTGAAGTTCTGGGTTTGAACCATTAGCTAATTCTTCAGTTAAGTTTGTTAATTCCGTCTCTAATTTTACATACTCAAGTACAAGTTGTTTAAGTTTTCTTTCAAGTTTATGTCCTTTAAAGAAAACTTCTTCAATTTCTTCTTGAACGTTTGTTTCGTTCAATAATTCAATAGCTGTTTGTTTTAATGACTCAATTTCTTTTAATCCGAATACATTAGATGGTTGGTAAATACACTCATAAAGTGATGTGTTGATGAATCTATCTTCACCAAAAATTCTTTTAATTTCTGATTCAATTAATCCAAATGCCTTCAATACTTCACTAGCTGTAAATGTAGGTGCAGTTTCACCACTTGAATCTCTCATAATAAAGTTTAGGATATTCTTTGCTTCATTTACAGTGGCTATCATTAAAGTTCCTTTAAATGGAAGAACTTCACAAATATTTCCTTCAATAATTTTCTTTCTAGAACTATTTAGTTTAACCTGTGATTTACCAAGAATGTAAACACCTGGTGATCTAGCAATTTGTGCAATTACAAATTTTTCAATACCATTAATAATAAAGGTACCTTTTTTTGTCATTAATGGAACATTACCAAAGAAAATTCCTTCACTGTTTGAGTTTTTCGATTTACGAGCTTTAATCGATTCTCCTGTTTCATTATTAATTACACTAATATCAGCATATAAAGCAGCATCATATGTTTTTCCATCATTTTTAGCTAATTCTTCACTTATTTTTGGCTCTTCTAGTGAAACATCATTAACTACAAGCGTATATTTGTTGTTTGGTGAGTGAATTGGTGATATTGATTTAATCACACTTTCTAATTCCTCGACTAAAAATTTTCTATATGATTCAATTTGAACATCCAGTAAATTTGGTGCTTCAAAATTACAATCAATTTTTGAATAATTTCTACGCACTACTTTGCTAGAAATATCTGTCATCTTGTAGTAAGAATTGTTTTTCATGTATACCCCTTAAAATTTCTCTTTAATCTTTATATATATAAAAAATAAAAATAACTTTCTTATTTTACCTTAATTCTTGGCAAAAAAAATAATTATTTCTATTTTAGTGTGTAAAATTTAATTTTTTATGTTTTTTTTAATTGATTTTATTGAGGAAAACTCATCTATGAATGATTCCATAATACTCAATGCTTCTTTCCATGGATCTTCAAGACTTAAATCAATCCCTAAAAGTTTAATTGTTTCCATTGGTGATTTTGAAGTCCCTGAAGAAAGAAATTTCATAAAATTTTCAATAGCATTTGGTTCTTTTCTGATTATTCTATTAGCTATGATACAGCCTACAATTTGACCGATGGCATATTTATATACATAAAAATTTCCGGCATAAAAATGACTTATCCTCAAAGGTGTAACTAAAGAATACTTATATGGTTCTTCTGAATACTTTTCAGGATTTGGAGAATAAACATATTTAGAATTAAGTTTTTTATATAATTCTTCGATGGATTCATATGTTACAGGTTCAGTATTTTTAATTTTGTTAATTATTTCATATTCGAAATTACTGAATATAATTTGCCTTGAGGTTGTAGCGAAGAAACCTGATATTAATTCATCAAGTATAATAATCTTCATTTCATCGTCTTCTTTATATTTTTCTAATAAATAATAATTCAAGAGCATTTCATTAGTGATCGAAGCTATCTCCGCTGTGAATATGCTAACTGAACAATAAACTTTTTGTTCTTTAGAATAAAAATATGAATTCAATGAGTGACCTAATTCATGCGTTAATGTACTTACTGAATTAAGTGTTTTATCATAATTCATTAGAATATAAAACTTATCAAGCCCTTTTGTTCCTCCAATAGAATATGCACCAGTATATTTATTTTCTTTTGGTAACCATGATATTCAATTTTCATTCAGAGCTTTGGAAACCACTTTTAAATATTCTTTACCTAGTGGTTCAAGAGATTCTAAAACCATTTTTTTTGCTTCTTCAATCTCGAATGTTATATTTTTAGAACATAAATCTACTGTTGCATCTCATGGTTCAATTTTTTCTAATGAAAGTAAGTTTTTTAAAAGTTTATTTCTATGAATTGAATACTTCTCATTAATAGGTTTATACGATTCTACTTGCTTATAAATATGAGGAATTAAATCTTTTGAAATTTCATCTGAAAAACAACATGAGTCAACATAATCTTCATGATTCCTGATTTCTGATGAAGTGTTTAATTCTAAAAAATTGTAATACAAAGATTGTGTTAGTGTGTTACGTAATCCATAAAATGCTTTATTGAAATTAAGTCATGCACTCTCTCTTAAAGTTCTGTCTTTTGATTTCAGTAACACGAATACGTCACTCATTGTTTTAATTTTATGCTTTTTTCCAGAGGCATCAACAGCATCTTTATATTTGATGTCACTAGTTGTTAATGTATCAAATATTGATTCTACTCCACCATCTGCTTTCGATAATTTTGCAAGAAGTTGTTCTTCTATCGGGCTTAATAAATGTGGTGCATATCTAAAAACTGAATCATAATTTCTCTGATATTCTGATATTTTAGGATTTTTTAAAAAATCCCTTACTTTATCTTCATTTTCAATAATTTTATTTTCATAGTCAGCAACTATAGTTGAAAAATTATTCATTTCATTACATAATTTTTGTGATCAACCAATTCACTCAGGATTGATTAAATCAACATTTCTATTATTTGATATATAATTAGAAATTCTATTTGATAAGATAACTAATTTTTCATTTTCTAAAATTCAACTTTCAAAGTTATCATAATTTTCAAAAATATATGGATATTTTTCTATTTGTATTTTAATATTATTTGATCATTCTTGATATAAATCATCAATACTTTTACCATGTAATATCGATTCTAAATCTCATTCATAATTATTAGACATTATTACCTCTTTGAATTTCATTTATAAATTCATATCTTTCTTTTTTTGATAACCCAATTAAACCTGTTCCTGATATTATGCAATCTGCATAATTTGAAACTAATTCAAAATTATCTTTTTTAATGCCACCATCTACTTCTATAATGAAGTTTAGTTTATTTAATTTTCTATAACTGTAAACAAATTTCAAGTTTTGGATTGCTTCTTCAATTAATGATTGTCCACCTTTTCCTGGTTCGACAGTCATAATTGTCACTATGTCACAATTATCTAAAAGTTTTTCAAACTCATTCGGTTTTGAAAATGGTTTAATCGCAATTCCTGCTTTGATATTATTTGCTTTTATTTTTTCAATACAAGATAATGAATCTATGACTCCAATGGCCTCGTATTGGAAAGTTAATGATGAAATAGGAAACTTAAAAAAATCTTCCATTCAAATCATCGGTTCAAATACCATTAAATGAACATTTATTTGGTACCCATAGGAAATTATTTTTTCAACTCACTCTGTTCCAAAAGAGTGATTATTAACAAATCCATCCATAACATCATAATGTATAATGGATAAGCCTAATTCTTTCAAAGACGATAATTCATCATCTATCAAATCCAAGTTAAAAGCAAGTAATGACGCCTCTATTTTTTTTGAATGCATTAGATAATACCTTCAATAAAATCACTAATTGCATCTGAATCATTAGAGCCAATTACATAGTTGGAGCTATCTTTTGCATTTTGAGTACCATTTGATAAGCAAATGCCATGTTTTGCTTGTGACAACATAGAAATATCATTATCAGAATCTCCAAAACAATAAGTATCATCATTCGATATGTTTAATAATTCTTGAATTTTTTGTACTGCTCTGAATTTATTAATACCAAAATCATTTATATCAATATAAACATCTCCGGTTTTAACTACTGAACAAATTCCTGTAGATGCATATTTTTCATACATAAGATTAAATGGTTCATTTATTTTACTTGTTTCAATTTTCATTGCTAAATGTAATATTGGTATATTAATTTTTTCTTTAACTTCATCTCATTTATCATACACAGGATTTAAGGTTCCAATGTTAAAAAAACTTTTATCTTCTATATCTTCTTTTGGATCATTTCCAAAATAAACCCTAAAAAAATCTTCGTTATTACTTCATTGCAATTCTCTTTTATACTTTATTGCTAATTGCATCAAATCTTCAACAACCTCTTTTGGAATTGGTTTAGCTAATAAAATTGTCTCATTCTTACTTAGGATATCTAACGAAGATCCATTCATAGTAGAAATATAATCCAACTTAGGAATTAGCCTTAAATAATCCTTTAATTGAAAAAGACTTCTACCAGTGCAGATGGCAACTTGATGTCCTAAGTCTAATGCTTTATTTAATGTTTTGATGCTTGATTCTTGTATTTCTCTTTTGCTATTTAACAAAGTTCCGTCGAAATCAAATACAAATAGTTTTTTATTCATATTATCCCCTTTAATCAATAAAAACTACCGGGAGGTAGTTTTTATTTTATATTTAATATTTTTTACGTTTTTTTAAAGATTCTTTTTCTTTTTCCATACGACGTAATCCTGGACGTAAGTAGTATTCATGTTTTCTGAAATCTCTTTTAGTTTCATTTAAAATACGTTTAAACTTTTTTAATGAAATTTCTAAATCTTGTTCTACAATAATTGTTCTTGACATGATATCACCCCCATTCTTACAACATATAAATAATACCACATCTTTTACATTAAATAAACTTATTTATAAAATTAGCAATAGAATCAGAATTGTTATTACCAATTATTTCTTTAGCGTATTTTTTGACATTGGAATTTGCATTATCCATCACAATGGAGTTTTTGATATTGCTCAATAATGAAATGTCATTTTCTGAATCGCCAAATGCAAATATATTTGACTCATCCACTTTACAAGTATCAATGATATTTTTAACTGCATTGTATTTAGAAATGCCAATAGGATCAACTTCTACATAAGTGTTAGAACTTTCAGTAATATTAATTGTTTTAAAATTAGTCTGTTTTAATTCTTTTATAATTTCTTTCCTATATTCTTTTTCACATCTGATTGCAATACGAAGAATTTGTTCGTCCAACAAATGAGAAACATTATTTCATTCATCAAATACAGGGTTTTTAGTAGAATCATGGAAAAAATTTGGTTCTTTAATATCTTCGAATATATTTTTGCCAAAATAAACTCTATATAACCTGTCGAAATTAGAAAACTGTAATTCTCTTTTGTATTTTTTAGCGAAACTCAACATTTGTTGGACAACATCTTTTGATAATGGAGTTGATAAAAATTTTATTTCTTTTTTATGGTTATTTCAATAACATCCACCATTTAGTAAAATAAAGTGTTCTACTTGAATAAGGTCTTCTAGAATATTTTGCACCTGAGAAAAGTTTCTCCCCGTTGCTATAATGATGACATAGCCTTTTTTTATTAAAGCATTGATTCCATGAATGTTTTTCTTAGAAATTTTTTTCTCACTATTTAAAAGTGTGCCATCTAAATCAAAAATAAATATTTTACTCATATTATTTATATTAACATAAATTACTTTTTAATATCAATTAATCAATTATCTATATTTGACTCAAATTCACTATTGTTTTTCTTTTTATAGTAAACTGTGCCGATTAAATTAGTTGGTAGATATTGTTGATTAACAAATGAGTTAGAAAAATCATGTGGATATTTATACCCCGTCACACCTAATTTAACTGCTGAAGAATAGTGACTATCTCTCAAATGATTAGGTATAGGAAAAGAATTGCCTTTATTCAAATCTTCAATTGCTTGTGTTATTGCAATATATGCTGAATTTGATTTTTTACTTTTAGCTATTTGAATGCATAATGAACTTAAAATAATTCTAGCCTCTGGGAACCCGAGTCTATAACAACTTTCAATTCCAGTTGATACCCTTAATGCTAAATTAGGATTTGCTAAACCTACATCTTCATAAACGGTGCACAACATTCTCCTAGAAATATCATCTAAAGCTTCAATCGCAATTAACCTAGCTAAATAATGTAACGATGCATCAACATCACTGCCTCTTAATGATTTGTGAAAAGCGCTTTTTAAATCATGAATTTCATCACCATAATGTGCACCCATTACTATTGGTTTATTTAAAATATTTGCTAATAAATTTTTTGTTATTTTTTCTTTTGCATAAAGGTTATATATTATATCAACAACATTTATTGCAGACCTTAAATCACCATTAACAAAATTAGAAATAAATTTTATTTCTTCATCATCAATTAATACAACATCACTTAACTTTGAAATCACTCTTTTTAAACCAATGAACATTTCATTAGCATCAATTGGTTTTAATTGTAAAATGTTCATTCTGCTTCTCACTGATGGATTTATTTTAAAATAAGGATTTTCTGTTGTTGTTGCAAAAATATTAATTGACCCATTTTCTGCAAATGGCAATAAAATATCTTGTTTATTTTTATTTAAAGAGTGAATTTCATCAATTATCAATATAAATTTTTCATTATTTACTGCTTTATTTATTAATTCAATTAACCTCTCCTTATTATCAACAGATGCATTAAAAACTTCATACACACAATCTAAATCATTGGCAAGACATATTGCCATAGATGTTTTACCAATTCCTGGAGGACCATAAAAAATTAATGAATATATGTGTTTGTTTTTTATCATTCTAATAATTAACGAATCATTAGATAAAATATGAGTTTGACCTATGATTTCAGATATTGATTTAGGTTTAAAAATTTCTTTGAATTGCTTACTATTATTCATATGTAGTCATATCATCTTCATCAATGAATTGTCTTCCATATTTTGAAAATAATTTTTCATTTGTTTTTACTAAATCAGCAGTGAAATGTAAATTAACTTTGATTAATGATGATCCAATACCATATTTATCAATAGGAGTTTTTAAATCTAAAAATTTAGATATTTTTTCTAAATCAATTCCACTACTTGCTATGATTTTTATATGTGATCCATTGTTTGAATTTAAATAATTCCTAGTTAAAACAACTAAGTTATGCGAAACACCATAATCGTTGATGTCTCCAGTTGTTTTTAATGATTTATCCAACAAACTACTTGATGTATCTAATCTAACAGCATCAATATATTTAAAGTTAGGTTTTAAATCATTTAACGTTTTGATGACATCGTTTTCAAAATCTACAAGCATAGTTACATTTTGCGGATAATATTTATAATATGCTTGAAACGTTTTATTAATATCTCCATCAAATTGGTGTATTAATGCATGCGGCATTGTGCCAACAACTTTCACAGTTTCGTCATCTTTAAAAAATTCTATATGAGATTCATTAGAAAATAATCTTATTCCTGCAATATATGCACTATATCCATCGTAAGGGTGTAATAAGTAGTCATCACTTCTATCGGCCATAAACATAACATCATTAGGTGACAATTTTTCGAGTACTTTTCAACAGTTTGTGGCTACTGATGATCTTCTTGCTAAAATGCTATCTATTATATTTTCCAATTCACAAAAAAGCGTATATTGACCAGTTATACTCAATACACATTTATTAGGTTTAACTATTGTTCCATCAGGAAAATATTTTAATGTAAGTGAATTAAATTGTTCGTTAGATAAATGGGTTTTAATAACTTCTAAACTTTCTTCAATTCCGCAAACCATAAACTCTGAATTAGAAAAAGTTTTAAATTGCATTGTGACAATTTTCTCATTATTTTCTGAACTCAAGATATTTCTTGTTTTAGTGAAGTATGAGGTAGTGTATTTCATTTTATCTATTAAAGTATTTAATTTAATTTTCATATCTTAGTTAATTATAAAAAAAATCTTACAAAATGTAAGATTATTTTATAAATATGATTTAAATTAATTTATAGATTGATTATTGTCAGTTCTTTTTTCTTGCAATACATTAAATAATGTTTTTTTACCATCTATTAATTTAGATACTTTTGTATCAATTGGTAAACAAGTTGAAATTTCTAACATGGAAATCAATAAATCGATATCATTGAAGATATATTCAACAATTATTGAAGCTGTGTCATCAAGTGAACCGAAACCAACTTTTTTATTAATAACACTATTCATTGGTCTTTGCTCAGTTTGATTATTATCAGCATAAGTTCTTGCGTTAGCAAACATTTGATTCAATTGCGGATTAAGAACTTTTTCAAATTCAAAGAAATCAGATTTTCCATCAAAAATTATATGAATTTTTGAACCATCTTTAATAACTTGACGAATAGCTTTACAATTCGGACTTCAAGTTTTACATCTAGACATTGTATGTTGTACATAAGGTGTAAACACTTGATAAGCTTTTTCTTTATCATTTACTGCTAAAGAAAATATTTCATTAAATACTTCATTTTGCAATTTTATATTTCTTCCATCTGGATTTTTTAGTACAAAGTTCAATTTAGGATTTGCAAATGAGTCTACAGTTATAATGCAGATTGAATCTTCAAATCTTTTTAGTGATCTACTTGAAGTGTTAGCATCATTTTTCGAATTTGTTTCATTAATGATTTTAGCTTCTCTATATCATTCTCATGAAGAGAAAGATATATTGAATGGAGCACCTTTATAAAATCCTGAAGTTATGTTTTTGAATTGTAATCTATGTGCATCTTGTGGGATATTCCCGTAGTTGTAAATTCTATCATGTAAGCAATAAGAATTTTTATCGTATTTTGGAGTTGTTTTATCAAATATTAAATCAGGGACAGAAGATTCAACTGCCGCTTTAATTCCTGAAAGAGAAATGTTGTTAGAAAAATTTTTGTAACATTGATTTCAATTATTAACTTTTCTTTTTATTCTAGAAGACTCAGAATTTTTTCTAAATTTTCAGTTACAAAATAATGCGAGATATACAACACCAGCTATAAAGAATAGACCCATAATCGAAAGAGCGGATATTATCATAACCCTCATTCAAACAATGTCCATGCTTAAACTTTTAGCTCAAATAGAAATATTGTCGTTAACAGCACCAAAAGTTGTACCAATAAAATATCATCACAATGCAAAAGATGCGCCAAATAAAGTGAAGAATATTAATGATCATATTCCAGTAACTTTCATTTTTTTATTTAACAAATAAAATAATCCTTCATCATATTCAGAAACAGTTTTGTTTGTTACTTTTTGAACACCTTCATGGTATTGTGTGTATTTGTCATCCTTAGAATGATCATAACTAATTTCAGTTTTATTACCATGTGCTTTTGCTATAGCTGAAAATCTAAATATATTGATTATTGAAATTATTGCAAATATAGCAATTATCGCAGATAGAATACCTGAAAAATAAATCAAATATAATAAGAAGGTCGCATCAAAAGAAATCACTTTCGCTCATTCAACGGCTTTTCCAGTTAATGAAGCGAAGTCAAATCCAACAAAGAAGCAGTATGAGAATATCCCACCAGCTGCTAATAGTGTTAAAATAATTGCTTTAATTATTGAACCTTTTCTTTTCTTCGATAAAGCGAACTGAATATCTGCATCATCTTGGTTGTAGAATTTTCCGTTCACTTCATTTAAATTACCGTAAGGAGATGCTGTTTTGTAAAAAACTCTACCAATGTAGTCAAATAGATTGTCTACAACTGCTTGTTCAGTTTCTTGTTGGTATTTATCAATAACATCAAATCCTTTAGGTAATTTGTGGTTTTCAACATTAGAAATAGATGAATTATTTTGTTCATCTATTTTAGTATTTCTTTCCATAATCACTCCTTTTTAAATTCAATATATATAATTATATACAATTTTTATAATATTTTGATATAAAACATTTTAAAGACTACATATTCAAATGATTTATCTTTTTTATTTTTCTTTATCTTTATTTATTTCATTTATCACATTTTGATCTTCAATAGCTTCTAAATATAATTTTTCAATACTATTTAATTTATTTCTTTTTTTAGGTTCTAAAGTTTTTATAGTTTTATTTTCAACATCGAAATCATCTTTTAAAAAGTTATTGGTTTCTTGTGACATTATCTTTGTATCATCTGATAAGATAGAAGTTTTTTGGTGTTCAATAAAATTATTTTGATTTATAACATCTATTTTATAATTTTCAAGATTATCTAATTTTTTAAAACCTTCTTTTTGTGCAAATGATATATCGTCAATTAAATCTATTTTCTTAGTTGGTATTGAGTTGAATTCATTTTCTACTAAAAGTTCTTTTGTTGGTTCTTCTATTTCTTCATCTAAAACTATTGTTTTAAGTTCTCTTGTAGGTTCTTTTTTTACTTCACCCTTTTTCTTATTTCTTCATTTTTTAAATCAAGATGTCGCTTTTTGAGTTTCATTATCATAATAAAAATTTACATCTAATCCTTCATCGTTGGTATTTTCATCGATTTTATGAATTAAGTTTTCTGTATTATCAAATCCTGTTTGAATATTCACTTCCTCTTCAATTGAGTTCAATATCTCTTTAACTTCTTCTTTAGCCTCAATGTATTCTGAAGTTTTAATTTCTGGAAACTCAAGTTTATTTTCATTATCTAAAATATAAGTTGTGTCTGCTAAAATTTCATCTTCAATATCTTCTATTTCTTTTTCAAATTCTTGAGTTTTATTTGTTGAAATCTCAATAGTTTCTTCATTGTGCAATATATAAGTTGTATTTACAGGGATTTCTTCTTCGAGAGAAATTGCAATATCATTAATGGATGTAGAAAAAGAACATACTTTTTTTTCATCATCTGTTGTGTCATTTAGTTCATCGTCAAGTTTGAATGTTTTGATAATGGTTGCTTCTTCGTATTTTACATATTCACTTGCTCCATCATCAACAATTGTTTCTGTTTTTACTTCGAACTGAATTTTTTCTTGATTAGAGTCTAAGTCTTCATCTGAAAATTCTATTTCGCTTGTTAAATTTGTAATTATATTTATGTTGGATATTGAATCATCATCTGTAGAAAAATCAGATAAAATAGATTCTTCCATCAACATTTTTGTAACTGTATCTCTTGTTTCTTCAGCTTTTTCACATAACTCTGATATTGAATTTTTATCAGGGTTAAAAGCACCTGATAAATCGTTATTTCTGATAATGTTATCTGCTTTTTCAAAATTATCAAAAATTTTAAATTGTGTTTCTTTTGAATAATTAGAAAAAGAGTCTGAGTTAATTTGTTTTTCTAGATTTTCTTTAATTTGGTAAGTTTCTCTAATGTTCGAAACAAAATCATATTTTTCATTATCTTTTTGAAATCTTTTTGTACTTTCAAAACTATCATTTGAAATATCTAATTGTTTTGTTAATTGTTTTAATCTTTTCGATACATCAGAGATTTCTAAAATTTCTGATGTTGTAATGTTTATATTAGTGAAATTTTCTTCTATTACATTACCATTGTCATTTTGATTATTCGTCAATGAATTTTCTTGTTCTTCATCAATTTCAAATTTTTGCGTATTTAAATCTTTTGTAAAATTTTCAAGATGAGAATTAGAATAATTTAAAGCTTCAATTAAATCATCTTCTAAATTAAACTTCATTGTTTTGTTATCAATTTCGTTATCGAAAGTTGTCTCAATTGTATTGATATTTTGATCCTTCACAATATAAGAATTTTTAATCTCTAATAATCTATCTGGTAAATTAGAAATAATATTATCTTGATTTGATCCTACAATTAAACTTACTTTGTAACTTTTACAGTAATCTTTTATATATTCAATTGCAGCTGATTGAAATTTAGTTGATCCTATTAATTCAATTTTTTCTAACAATATTATTCTTGGTCTTATTATTAATAACAATAATAAATTTAATGCTTCAATTACATCTTCTGAAACTAAAGTTGTCAAATCGTTTTGGTAATATTCTAGATTTAAGATTTTTATCAATTCATTAACTTCAATTTGATTTATATTTAAACTAGTTTGTGATTTAATTAAAGTTTTAATAATTTCACCTATAACCAATTCTCTAGAAAGGATATTTTTAAAATTTTTATAACCTAAAAAATATCTTTTGTCTAAAAATTCTCCGATCACAATTTCACCAGTAGTAGCTTTGAGATTTCCTGAAATTAAATTAATCAATGTTTTTATTGATTTTTGATTATCATATGTAATTACTGTATTTTCATTTTCAAAAAATGTTAAATTAATATTTTTAAGTACATTAACACCATTTTCTGTATATGATATATTTTTTAATTCTATTATTTTAGACATATTATTGTTCCTCAATTTCTTTATTGTGCATTTCATCGCATTCTTCGTTTTCATCAATTAAGAAACTGAAATCTTGTGTAAACAAGTTGTGTTCTTCTTCATTTTTAAATCTAATAGTAGGGTTAGGTTTTCAAGAACTTGTATGATTTTCATTTGAAGCTGGATTATCATTTTTTTCTAAAGTAGATGTCTTTTTAGTTTGATTTTCTTTCTCTTCATTAAAATCTTCTTCTGTTCATAAATCTAATGTTTTTTGGACAAACTTCTCTTCTTCATCTTTTTTAGAATTTACAAAATTTTTGATATTTGAGATGTCGTAGCTAAATAAAATTTGTTTAAATTTATTTTGATTAGTTTCGGAACAAGATGCTTCTATAATCTTCGTAAAGTTAATAATCATACTGTCGTTCTCAGTTATTTTTTTACTTAAGATTAATTGGTTTAAAAATTTTGCGATTGATTTATATGAATT
>JBOFSS010000054.1:0-4729 GCA_051651665.1 Mycoplasma sp. | reverse complement strand
TAATAAGAAGATTGTTCAAGTTGTAACTCCAACTATCACATTAAAAAAAGACGACCCTCGAGATCAATTTAATAAAGAAGGTGGAATTTCAAATTTCGAAGCATTAGAAGAGTTCTTTTTTGAAAATGATGAAGAATCTTCCAATAAGTCTTCTTATGAAGGAATCCCGTCAACTCCTTCAAATTTAATTAATCGTAAAAATTTAGAAAAATTTTTTAATGTAGCAGGATATCCAGAGGATACATACTTTATTCTTCACTACTTTAATAATACACCAAGTGCTGGACTTATTGATTTGGATACAACACAACCAGATTGATACTACAGAATGAATTTTACAGCAATCTCTATAGCAGATTGACGTGAAGAAACCTCACCTAAACCAAACTATATGGAATCAACATCAGATCATTCTACAAAATTATTCAAAAAAGGTACTAAATATAGTTTTGATTTTGAACTTGGTAAAAAACATACCTCTAAATACGAATTCATTAAAAACTATGATAAGGATCAAATTCTTGACATAGCTAAAGATCTGGCTAATAATCAAACAGCTACAAGTCTGACCGAATTAAATGGGGCAATAATTGATAATGTAAAATTAGCAGAGTATCTAACTATAAGTGGTTATAAAGAAGTGGCTGCTCCTGTTATAAAATGAAAAATCAAAAATGATATATTTACACCAGAAATTTGTATTGATAGATGATATGAAGACAGTTCACGTTATACAGAAGATAAAATAATCTCTTTTGATAACTTTAATCCAGTAAAATAAATAAAACTATTATTTTTATCAATTTAATCATATAAATATTTTAAATTGAATCCTGAAGTGCAATGCTTAAATAAAGCGCAACGCTCTAGATTTATTGATAACGAAAAATATCTAAACTCACAAGGCTTGGGTATTTTTTTATATATAAATATTTTTAAAAATTAAAGTGACATTTTATATTCTCAACTACTCAGTCAATTAAATATTTTTCTTGGCATGTTATTAATTGCATTTTGTAGTTGCTCAATTTCTTGATTAGTAACTTTTGAGAAATTAACACCCTTTTTATATCTCCTTCTAATGATACCATTAACATATTCATTAGAATCTCTTTGATATGAAACATATGTTTCACAAAAATAAATCATGCAATCTAATCAGTTAGCTAATAAATCCATTTTCTTGAACTCAATCCCATTGTTATAAGTAATTGAATTTACTTGTAGATTATCCTTCTTAATCAATTTATAAATCTTATAATTACATTTCATAAGATTCTTAGAATATATTTTGAAATATATGTTTTTCTTGTTTTTCTTTTTATTAATCTTAACAAATTAGCATATCCACTAGTTTTCTTACCAATTACAAAATCTGTTCTCAATACCCATAAATTGAGCGATTATTAATGTATTTTGATCTAGTCCATATAGGCAATATATGTTTGTTATTGAATTTTTAGAAAATTACAATAATCCCATCTTTTTTATGGAAATATATGATATTGATCAAGAGTCTGACAGACTCTGCAATTGATTAATAATGAAAATTAAAGGAAGTTGAACATATCTCGATATTAAGATATCAGATAATTATTACGTTGAATTGCATATCGGTAGTTTCATAGCTATAAACTAATTAAAATATACTCTAAAAATCATTTTAAGTGCCTTTAAAGGCTTGAAATGAGTTTTTAGGACTTCTCATATACAAAAATAATTATTGAAGCAAATAAACGATGTTTTTTGGAAATTAAGAATAATATAATATGTATTTAACTAGTTAAATACATATTATATTATTCTATAAAAGTTCTACAATCGTTTAAAAAAATGGATGAATAAAACAATCTAATATACCATTCGAATATTATGAAACATTATTTTCAACAAAAATTACTAATCAGAGTTAATTGATGGATTGAAAACTCAACAAATAGAGAATATTTTGGGCAAAGATCAGAAACAGGAAGTTTTGTAATGAATAATATATATAAAAGATTTAAGATTCTCGATTAAGATAGACACACTTTAAAAGTCAAGTGATATTTTTAAAGTGATAAACATATAAATTTATATGTTTTAGATTCATTAATATTATAGTGATATTCAACAATCCATAATCATTATTTTTAATTTTATTATTTTTAAAGGAATATAATAAAAGTATTGAGGTATATATGATGAAAATAAGTAAATATGCAAAATTAATCGGAGCTTTTGGTTTGTTGTCGTTAGCAACAGCAGTGACTGTTCCTTTGATTGTGAGTTGTTCTAGTTCAAATGATAAACAAGAACCTCCAAAAACAAATCCTAACTATAAACCAAGTGATTGATTAAGAGAAAATCTTCCATTATCTGAATTTGAGAGAATGCAATCAAATTTATCCTTAAATTTTATTGCGCAAGTAGGAACTATTAGATCACTTGGTGGAAACATCACTAAAGATGAAGGTTATTCAATCAAAGTTGAAGGCAATAATTTAATTGTTAATTATGGATATGTTGGTGAACTTAAAAGTGGTTCATCATTCAAACCAACATGAAATAAACAAAACCTAATTTATAACTTAAAACCAGATGAAACTAATAAAAATTATTTGATTAAAGGTATAGCTGAATATAAAAGTCATAATAGTAATACTGAAAAAGTTAAAGACTTCACTTCAACAGGTGAATTTGTTGATAATGACACATTACATAAATATTTAGAAAATTCTATTGTTGCTCATTTTGTTTTAGACGAAAGATAATATTATATTAATGAAAATATGGGGTTCCCATATTTTTTTATTATAATTTATTAAAAATATAATATTAATCAAATGTATATAAACGCCATTATTAATAATTTTTATTTTATAAAAATCATTTCGTTATGATATTTAACATATTCATTTCCGTTTGGTTGCTTTCATAAAGTTTCACAATAACATGGCTCAAAAGTTTTTATTAATAAATCTTGATCTGGTGCAGCTATTTCACTAGATATAATGATTTGTCATTTATCATTGAAAGTGAACAATCCATTATCGAACATAACATGGTGGTTCCTGCATAATAATATCCCATTATGTTCATCATATTTTTCAATTTCAGTAGAACATTTAGAATAAGGTTTTATATGAGCTGCTTGTAGTACTCAAGGTTGATCTAAACAACATATTTTGCATTTCTGATCACGATTGATAATAATTTTTCTGAAAATATGTTGATATCTCCTTGTCTTTATTTCTTGATCTATTGTTTCAGAAGAACAAGAACTAAATAATTTGCTCTCCATATATTCTTCATATTCTAAAATTTCATTTAGAGATAATGATTTATATTCAGGGACACATTTGTGTAACGTTTTGATTGATTCAGTTAATAAAAAATTTCTTAACTCTATAGCTTCTTCATCATTTTTGAAGTCATATTCCATTCTGATAGTTTTATTCTTTTTATCAACAAATCAAAATCCTGTAGACTTTAATTTACTAGCTGGCATTTCAAAAATATTTGATACGACACTCTTCTTAATTCTGTCATCAAATTTTTGATATCATAATTCTTTGCTTTTTTGAGTTTTCAAAAATTCAAAAACAACTTCTGAATTAGTTAAAATATCGTAGTAAGTTTTTATAATAGGGCTTGAAAAATCAAGTCATATGTCATTATTGAATAATAATTTAGGATTATCAATGTTTGATAATATAGCAATCATCAAAATTGGCTTATATGGGAATTTATATCCTTTTGTATAGTCTTCCATACCAAATATTGTTAATGGAGCATTATTATTTAAACTTTTAATGAACTCTTTAATCTTTTTATCCATATAAAGATTATACCAACTATGGTTGGTGTAATGAAAAATATTAATCTTTATTTAAGGGAGTTGAAATCAATTCTATTATCTTCATATTTTAAAAATCCTACATAGTATAAAGGCAAAAATAAATTAATGTTATCGATTTCAAAATTCTTAGCACTGAAAATAATGGGTGTTATATTAGGATATTGTCGTCTTAAGTTATTGATGCTTTTAGTTTCGAACTTATCTCCATATTTGACTTCGATTGGGATTATATTACCAACTGTATCTTCAATACAAAAATCAATTTCATAATTATTATTAGATCCATCATTATATGTATAATAATGAATATTATTTTGGGAAATTTTTTGTGCCAATTCGCAAACAATAAAATTTTCAGCCAAACCACCACGAATATTTTTATATCCTTCTTTTTGAATAATTAATTTATTCAAATTATAAACAGAAGAAATAAAACCTAAATCATTATAATAAAGTTTAAAATGTGACTCTAATGTTTTTGATTTTAATGGTGATGAAAAACTATTGATATTATTTATCTTATATATGGTGTTAGTATTGATTAAGCTAGTGATGGCATTTTCATAATTAATATATCTAGCATTTTTATCAATGTTCGAAATTATGAATTTTTTATTTTCTTTTGAAAATAAATCACCCATCCTTTGATACAATTTGATGATTTTTATTTTATCAATGTTTGAATTAGTGTATTTTACAAAATCTCTTTCATAACCATCCATAATTTGATTTTTAATACTATTCATTTCATTAGTATTATTTAGTAAATAGTTCTTTACAACTTCTGGCATCCCTCCAACTAACATGAATTCATGCAATTGATCCATTATTATTTTGTGTATGTTATTATTAATGGCCGTTTTTGTTTTGATGCAATTCTTAATGTTT
>JBOFSS010000053.1:0-3076 GCA_051651665.1 Mycoplasma sp. | reverse complement strand
AGTTGAATCAATTTGTGGATATAGACAATATAGTGGAGGGCAGATAAAATATAATTATGAATATGAACACAATCCGTTTGAAAAATTATCTGTTCAATTTCAAGATTTAAAATTCCCTTCAGCTTTGACTGTGAAGGATTTAATAGATATAGTTTTAAAAATTGTTGATGTTAAAATAACTGATCTTGATGAATTTAATAGTTCACTTGAAATCTTTGAATTAAAACAAAATTTAAATACCAGAATTACTAAATTATCAGGTGGACAACAACAAAGATTAAATGTATTTTTATCACTTTTAAATAAACCTAAAGTATTATTTTTAGATGAGTTCACTACAGGTTTAGATATTGCTATTAAAAATGCAATTAGAGAATTCATTACTGAATATTGTAAAAAGTATGGAATTGCAATTGTTTTAATTTCACATGATAACAATATTATTGATCAAATGTGTGACCGAATTGTTATCTTAGCTAATAAAAAAATTATGATTGATATTTCGCGAGATGAAGCCATTAAAAAATTCGGCTCCGTTGCTAAAATGTTGAATTCATATATTATTGTTTAATATCAAAAAAATGAGATAGACCTAATTGGAATATCTCATTTTTAAAATAAAATCTAAAGTGCAACACTTAACTAAAGTATAACACTCTAGATAATTGATAGTAAAAAATATCTGAATTCACAAGCTTGAGGCATTTCCTTTAAAAAATAAAATCATATTTTATATTACAAACTACTTAGTCAGTAAATATTTTTCTTTGAATGTTATTAATTATATTTTGTATTTCTCCAATTTTTTGATCAGTAACTTCTGAGAAATCAACATCTTTCTCATATCTTCTTCTAATGATAGCATTCGCGTGTTGTTAGAATCTTTTTGATATAAAACATATTTTCACAAAAAGAAAGCATGCAATTTAATCAATTAGCTAATAAACCTATTTTCTCAATTTTTATTCCATTGTTACAAGTGATAGAACTCACTTGTGGATTGTTATTTTTATCAGTTTATAAATTTTGGAATTATATTTCATAAGGTTTATAGAATATATTTTTGAAATAACGTTCCTCTTGTTTTTATTTCTGTTAAAGTTAAGAGATTAGTATATCCACTAGTTTTCTTGCTGATTACTAAATCTACTTTTCAATACCTGTAAATCGAATGATTATCAATATATTTTAGTGTAGTTCATATAAGTAACACGTGTTTACTAATCAATTTGGAGAAAGTGCCGACAGTTTTTTATTCCTTTTTATAGTGTTGTCACAATCTATTGGACATTTTAATAATTCGTCCACTATTTTTAATTCAATTAAAGATTTATCTTAAGAAAAAAAAGGATTTTATATTCGAATGATTATTTATTATTTTATAATATGTTACCTTAATCCCATGACACCTCTTATCATAATATTCAAGAAATAATTTATCGAACTCTTTATATTTTAAAACATGGACACAATGTTCGTGTTGTTGTCTTTTTTGCATTTTTATTAACTATTGCAAAATCATAACCTAATTATTTGATTTATTCTCAATTCTCTTGAAATGTTTGATTTAGATCATTTAATTCTCTCGCGATAAAAGAAAAACTTGTTTTTTGTTGGTTTCAAAGATAATCTATAATTTTTCGTTCATCATTTGCAATTTGGTTGTACGACATCAATGTGCTCCTCGCTTGATAAGGGAGTATTTTTTATGTCTTTGTCGATTAAAAAGCACTCCATTTAGATTTTAAAATAAGTGTCGTAGTTAATAATTCGATTTATATATACGTATCTTTACATTTTATTATTATATAATATACTCATTAATTGAGAAAAGATAAGGTATATAAATGAGTAAAAAAAACAGAAAAACCAATCGAAAAAAGACTATATGACTATCAACTTTAATTGGAATTTTAGTTATTGGCGCATCTGCTACAGGAATTGCTTTAGCAATCACTAAACCATGAGTAAATAAAGACGACGATACCAAAGTTGATAATCTAGGATCTGAGATTAAAATCAAACAAGACTATAAAACAGATTACTCAAAAAAAGAATTAGACTCAAAATTTCCAAGTGGTCAAAAAGTTGATTCAACCAAAGAAAATTTAGAAGAATTTATTGAATTAATAAATTTTCCAACTGATACTACTTATTCACAAGTGATACTAGCAGCAGATTATGCCGAAAAAATCACTACAATTAAATTTAAAGTTGATAAATACCAAGATAAAGATGGAACAGTTCTAACTCCAGAAGACGGAAAAGAATTTTCATTTAATATTCTATTTAACAACAATGCAGGAACTAAAATAATTGTTAATAGCAATGTATTTGATATATCGTTACGAAAATTTAAAAGTAATTTAGAATTTGTAGATGCTGATACAAGTATTGAAAAATCATTATTAGATCAGTATTTTACAATTTCAAAACCAGCCGATGGAGCTGAATATTTTATTAAAGAAGCACAATATGAAATAGTTGAAAATCAAGCAACTAATGTAAATATTAAAATAAGTGTGTCTAAATATTTAGATAGAGATGGTTATGATTTTAGTGATTATGAAGAATCTTTTAAAATTACTTTAAATATCGAAAAGTTTACATTTGAAGAAAAAGAAAATAGTGAAGCCACAATCTTGGGATTAACTCAAGAATGAATTGATTATACAGATCTTAATGAACCAGAAGTTTGACAACAAGGTTTATTGATTCCGGATATGATTGAAAATGAGTTAAAGGTTACTACAATCGCTAATCAAGCATTTAATAATATTGAACAAATATCTGGAGATCTAATTATTTCAAATAATGTTACATCAATTGGTGCTGAAGCATTTGCGAATACAAAATTTAGTGGTAATTTATCGATTTCTAAAGAAGTTACATCAATTGGTGCAAAAGCTTTTGCTTCATGTGGTTTATCAACAATCACTGTAGAAGAAGGTTTATATGATTCTAGAGCAGTGTGAGGTGAAGATTACTGAAATAAAAATGATGGTTTAAATTCAAATGTAATAAAGTCTACAGATATTAAAGAAATCGAAAAATTCGAAATGGAAACTATTGATGC
>JBOFSS010000052.1:0-6398 GCA_051651665.1 Mycoplasma sp. | reverse complement strand
TTCTTGATATTGATTCATATATTCCATAAGGTTATTCATGTGTGAAACAACAAGATTAGGTTCAATGCCATTATATTTATTACCTATCGAAACATTGTCTAATCTATATAGAGATGTATTTTCAAGTGAATTATTCTCCATATCTATATCAGTAGTCAAAATACTATAGATAATATTAAGGTTAGTATGATTGATTAATGGATATGAAGAAATATATGAAATAGCATTTCAAATATTAACTTCAAGTCTTCTTTCTATTTTTTTAATTTTAGATAAATCATTAGATATTATTTTTGAAATATCTTTTCTTGAAGAAGATTCATGTTCTATATATAAAGAATAAAATATTTCATCTCTAATCATTTTTTCATTATGATCAGTTTTGTTAATTTGATTTAAATTAGTAATTTTATCTACTAGTGATATATATTCACTAATTTTTTCTTCAACCAATGATTGACAGATATAAATATCGTGGTTATTTATGGTTAATCCAGTTTTTATATAGTCAGGATAAAGATTAGATAGTTTTTTTGTTACATCAATTTCTCTATGTGTGTGATTCAACTGTAGTTTGTCAGCATAATATAATTTATCATTTTTCATTATTGCGCCTATTCCTTTCCATAATTATACACTAATTACTTTATTTTAAAAAAATGTAATTAATATGTAATTAGAATATTGATTGGTGCATTTCAGACTTTCATTTAATTAAAATGAATGCTTTTAAAAGTTTTATTTTAAATAATTTATCATTTCTCCATCTTTTCTTTCAGAACTATCAACTTACATACATACATATTATCAAATTCGTTATTTTTAATTTCCTTTTTTATATTGTCATATAATTTCAAATATAGAGAGTTGGTTTTCCCTAATTTACACACACATTCAATTAATTGGTGAGTGTCTGTCCATACATCTTTATTAATGGTATTTGATAATGCACTCAAATTTATACGATCATATATTTTTTCAAGGATTTTTTCATTTTTAAAAAAATCTTGATAACACTCTATGAGTTCAATAATTTCAATAGATGAATTATAATTAAATTCATTGAGTATTATTTGCTCATCTTTATTTTTTTTATAATCAAGATAAGACTTTACGAATTTGTTGTATTGATGCATGTGGTCCGGGTATTTACTTAAACTTATTTTGTTTTTGTAAAAATAATCCATTAATTTATTTTTATCAATTTTAGCAATTGGGTCAAATCCACATTCAAATCAATTTAGTATTATATGTTTTATATTGAAGGACCCGGAAATTTTATTATCCAATATTAAATTATATTGTTGTTGTAATTTTTCTTCTACATCTTGACTACTATAAAAAAATAATGGCTTCAATAATTCATCTAGCTGTAAATTTGAAATATGTGATTCATAACATACCTTTATTTCATCAAGCATTTCATGATTATTAAATGCATTGAATACAATATAAAGTATTTGTTCATTTACAAGTTGGCTGATAAATGTACCGTTTTTTTCTCTGATATATTTTAAAATTTCATCGTAATCATTTGTATTTTTAGTTTCATTTAAAAATATAATTGCGGCACACGATTTAAAAATATCTTCTTTATAATGATCAAATGCAGTTGGATCAACTTTTTCTTTTAAATATTTATAAAAACTCAAAACTCTAAAAAAATGTCTTAAATTACCATTTAACTCATCATAAATTTGATAATTTTCTAAATTATATTTATTTAAATATTTATCAAAAACCTCTTTTGAATTTGAAAATTTATAGGTTTCTGAAACTACTTTTTCTTTAAAATTAAAAAATATATTATGCCCTTGAGAGTTGGGTCTTATTTCATCGGAGTTACATACAAGTATTAATTTATAACCAACATTCGTTAATTTTTCAAATAATGCCAACAAAACTTCTCACTCAAGTTTTGATGATTTTCGTTCTAAATCATCTATTATCAAAAGTGTTTTGTTCCGCAAATTTTCTTTTATCTTTAATTCTATTTCTGGATTAGGTTCTTCTAAAAAAGAAAAATCTTTATTAGCAACACCATTTAAAATGGTGATGAAACTCATGCCTTTATTTACCAACTTTAATATCGATGATTTAACAGGGTATAACATCATTGCTATTTCTGATGTAAAATCCTTTAGATTATCATATCCGAATAAAGAGGTGTAACAAACTTTATATTCATAATCATTGTCTTCAAAGCAATCTTTTATTGCATGAGTTTTGCCAATCCCTCATTTACCATCGACCATAAGGATATTTTTGTTGTTATATAGTTCATGAGTTAGAAACATTTCTATTTTTGATTTTAAATTTTTTGTCATAATATGAGATTATATCAAAAAACCACTGTTGCCAGTGGTTATGATGCTTTCTTAAGTTCTTTTTCTTTTTTTAGTTTTCTTTTAGCTACTTTAGCTTCTCTAATTTTTTTAGTTTTATCTTTAGTCTTGCTCAATATATGTCCCTTTCAATAATTGAAATATATAAGATTTTATAATAAAAAGATAGTTATGTAACTTTTTATTATAAAAATAATAATCTAACATTTATTTTTAATATTTTTTAAATATTTTACAAAATGTGCGAAAATCGTAATATGACTAAAAAATATAAATATGAATCTATAAAAATACAAGAAATTTGTAAAAAAATATTAAGTGGTGAAATTATGGTCCCAAAAATTCAAAGGGCTTTAGTTTGAAACGAAAAACAAAAAAACTTATTACACGATAGCATAAAAAAGGGGTTGCCAATTGGTGTTATAACAATGTATGCAGATAATGACAAACTATTCATAGTGGATGGATTGCAAAGATTAACAACTATTTGTTCTTTTTTTCTTAATGTTTTTAGAAATGAAAGTGATGAAGTAATACAAACTAATTTTAACTCTTTTAAAAAAGATAAAGAAATTGAGTATAGCGATGAAGTTATGATGAAAAAATTTGATAATTTTGAAAAAAATATATTTCCAGAAATAAAATTATTTTCAAAGAATTATATAGTGGATCCAAAAGAAGTTTGCGAAGAATTATCTAAAAATATTGAATCATTTAAGAAATTTATTTCTGATAAGATTTTAAAATATATTATTGAAAAAATAAATTTAAAGAACGAAGATTTGTTGAAAGATGGAACTGCAAGTTCTTTAACAACTTTATTTGTAAATCATTTATTTGCAAACTTATGAGATAGCTTAGGTATGGATGAATATTACATACATTATATAATTTTAAATAGCGCTGATAAAAATGATATTAATACATTATTCAAAAGATTAAATGATGGTGGTACAAAATTAGATTCTTTTGATGTAAATAAATTTGTAATGTGTTCATTTTATGTTGAATTATCTGATAAAAAAATAGAAGTTCAAAACTTCATAAAAGATAAACAAGCTATAATATTTAAAGATATCGGTATAAAAACTGAAGTTTATAGCGATATTACATCATATGATATTTTCTATTACATTATGTATAAATCTATAGAACAATCAAAAGATAAAATTATGTTTAAAATTTTCATGGAAACAAAAGATAAACAGAACACTTTGTTCCATCAATACTTATTGTTTAATTTAATTAAATGCTTAATTTACAAGGATGAGGAAAATAACCATAAATCTAAAACTGATGATTTCGATAATCATGCTAAGTTGATACAAAAAAAACTTAACAATTATTCAGAGATAGAAAACATTATATATTTACTAACTCTTTCTTATAAAATATTTTCTTCAATATATAGGGAAATGGACGACTTTGGTGGAAATTCAACAAAATTTGACTTTTCGAAATTCTGGCCAGAAAAATCTCAGCTGATTGCTGTTATAGGTAATATTTTTTCTAAATTAATTGATAATAAAGAGGATTTTTTAATTAAAAATAAAGAAAAGAAAAATATCGATAAATTTGTAACAGAATACAAGGAAGTGATTTTAAATAATATATTATTATTAATTTTAGAAAATAGATATACAAGTGGATCAGCGAAAAAAGCATTTGAAGATATTTTAGAAAATAAATATTTGAACAAAAATACAACCACACAGAAATTAATTGATAAAGCAATAGAAATATATAATGAAAATCTAAATGATAAAGATAAAAGAGTTAAATTTTCAAATAAAGATTCGATGTTTATGGGATGATTCTATTTAAGATTTTGTGATTTTAAAAGTTTTAATAACATAACTTTTGAATATGATCACATAATTCCAAAAGGACCTTTAAAAAAACGTGAAATCTATAGTAAAAACAATATATTTAATTTATCAATTATTGATGCCACAAAAAATAAGAGCAAATCTAACTTAATAAAGAAAGATTATTTTTATAATGAAATAATTTACTTAACTATTAAGGATAAAATAAAAGAGAGAAAAAATGATAATTATAAAGTAATAGTAAACACAATAAAAGAATATGATGATTTGATTGAAACAATTTGTACATCAGATATTTCTCAAAATAATTACAATAATTTTTTAAAGTTGAGAAGGAAAATAATAGAATTTATAGCCTTAGAAAAAACAGGCGATTGTTAAATATTATTTTCTATAAAATTTTTAAATGGAACAATAAATAAATCACTTCCATAAATTATAAATTTGTCGATTGTCAACTTATTAAATGTTATTGATTCATGATATTTAAATTCTTCAGTTAAATTTTGATAAAAAAGATCATTCATTAAAATGGAGTTATAAAATATATCATTAGAAAATCCAAATCCACTAAATGCCTGATGATTTGATTTTATGGTTCTAGAAGATTTTTTGCTTAGAAAATTTGCATAGTTTACAGAGTCGCCAAGAAAAACAATTTCTCTATTTCCTTTTTTTCCTACTTTAGTAATTAAATTTTCAGAAGAATATCAAATCCCTATACCATAATCTAATTCATCATTAAAGAAATTAAGTTTATTTTTTATTATTTTATTCAACATTTCTTTATAAGTGGAAATTGTAGCTGCACAATTTAACACATTGTCAATTTCATCTCTAATACCTGCGTTAAAAATGCAATATATACCATCACCTTGAATAGTGACTCATTTACCATTGAATTCATTCATAATGGTTGATATCCCTCAAGCAAATTCTGAAATAATTTTACTTGTATTCTCAATTCCATATATTTCATTCATTTTTGAAGAATCAATTATATCAACGGCCAAACAAGTGAAACCAACAGAATAAACTCTATTATCAACTAATTCTTCCAACTTATCATCATTTGGAACATTTTTTAATTTGATTATTTTCTCTTTAGTATCAAACTTTTGTTTAATATGATTACTCAATTTACTATAATCCATAATTACCTCTTAAAATATTTTCTAATGATACTATATTTCATCCATTGACAAAATCATTTCCTAAAACTTCATTTTTAACAACAAGTATTTTTTTAAAATCTTTAAAATCAGTAGGTATATATTCATTCATATTTTGTGTTACTTCATTAAGATCTATTTCATTACAATATTTACATTCAACCAATAACTTTTGATCAAATATAACAAAATCAATTTCTCTATCTTTGTTGTCTCTAAAATATTCAATAGAGTTTTTCAAGGAATATCTATTATTGTATTTGAATGATAAATAATTGAAAATTGTATTTTCAATTAGTGATCCAACTAAGTTATTATTCAAGTTATTAAAATCATTGAAATAATACAGCATACTTTTATCTTCATAATATATTTTATATTTGTTTTTAATATTAGAATCATTGAACTTTCTCACAGTATGAACCAATCTAGAATTAATCATTTTAGGAATGTATTCAGCAATAGTTTGTCTACTGATTTTAACTTCTGATTCAAAATTTGATAAATTCATTTCATTGCCCACAAAGTTATTGATTTTTTTTGTAATTGTTTTAAATTTTGATCCATCAATCTTATTCTGAAAATCATCAACAATAATTTTATCAATTATATTTTGTTCAATTAATTCATCGTAAAAAATAGGGAGTGATACATCTTCATCAGACTTAGGGAATGAACCATATTTCAAATATTCTTCAATGCTATCATTATTTCAAATGTTTTTAAAATCAATAAATGATAAAGGTTGAATGAAAAATGTTTTAATTCTGTTAACCATAACTTCTTTAAATAAAGCTTGATAATTTGATCCAGAAACAATAAATTTAGCTTTATTATTCATATCGATTGCAGACTGCAAAAGATCTGATCAATTATCTAAACATTGAATTTCATCCAACATTATTAATTTGTATTTTGGATTAGTTATTTCACTAAAAATATCATTTCCATGTCGAATCATTGATTTTACATTTAAATATAATACAGTCTCTTCAGAAGAATAGGTTGTAGAAAATATCAAGTCTTCATTTTCTCGATTTTTTTTAATATAC
>JBOFSS010000051.1:0-2580 GCA_051651665.1 Mycoplasma sp. | reverse complement strand
AGATTAGATTTAAATTCATTAAGAGTAATTAGTGTATTTTTTTAACTAAAAAAAATACCATCAATAATTAGTACACTGCATTTAATATATTAATGCTGCTCGATTATCATTGGATAATTAATAAGTGGATAAAACTACTTTAATATATAATAAATAAAATTAATACATGTAATAATAATTAAAACAATAATTTACTATCAATAAGTTTGATAACTTAGTATTTATTAATCATTCTCATCCTCTTCAACATTTGCTTTAAACGAGGGAAACCATGAAATTTTTTTATCTTCCAATTTTTCAATAACAAAAGAGTTGATTGCATTTGTTTCTTGTGGATCAACAAATTTTAACCCTATCATATAATCTACATAAGTCCATATATGATGCACCTTTGTTATATGCTCTTCAAAGTTTTCTCCTTTTTTTACAATTTCATTTCTATTTCCATTACAGATAAAGCAAATATTATTCATATCATATTTATCTTCTTGAGATCTCTCTCTAAGCTCAGCGAAAGTATCAATAACGCTACCTCCAATAACAGCAAGCATAACAACAATAATAACAATAAAGAAAACAAATTGATAGAAAAACATTCCCATAAAATAAGCTTGATTTTCTCCAAATGAAGTCTTCGAAATAAATTCACCTATTCCACCATCTGTTCTTCACCCAAATTCTAAATGAGTAAAAAAGCAATACAGTAATGAACCACATGTATTTTCCTGATTTCCTTCTCACTCATGTACAAAATCCTTACTTAATAAGAAAAACGCAATAGTTGAGAAAACATAAATTGAAACAATCAAAAACATAAAAGTCGTTAATCATTGCTTATATCTCATCACTATAGCCTTTGCTATATTTTGTAGTGTTTCATTGATATTAACTAAAATTAATAACTGAAAAGAAAAGACATATCAATTTTTCGATGATATGACTCCATAGATAGAGAACAAGAAATTCCATATAAAACTTACTATTTCCTTCTTTGTTCAAAATGTATGTATAATAATAATCTTTAAATGTTCATAAAAAGTTAACGGCTCATCTAAGCTTTTCCTTTTACTTATATAGTATTTTTCTTTTTCAATTCAAAAATATAAAGAAAACTTTGATAGCATCCAAATTAATCAAAAACAAAATGTTAAAATTGCTTCGATCATCGCTAAGGGGAATATTATTGCAAAAATGTCTTTATAATCATTATGTGAATCTGCACTCTCTATATTAATAAAGATAACAATGTTAATTACAACTGTAATAAGAAATCAAAATGAATCAAGATAATTAAAGTTGATATTATTTAATACTTTAAAAAAGAAGTTGCCAGCCAATTTCTTTTTATTATGATTAATTTCTCAAAAAAAGTAATTCGTGTATTCCATTCATTCAAATCATTTTGATGATCTTGAATCTCGATGAACAGATCGAAAGAAGTTGTTCTTTGTATTTTCACTCAAGAATAATACAGTAGGATCTAAAGTAAATAATACCATTTGAGAATTCTTTTCTTCTCCTTGTATCCATACAGTTCTTGTTATTTCTTCAAAAAATTTAACAGCAAAGTAATTTTGGCAATATTTAGGATCTATCATTACTGCTTCTGCATTTTGTTGTACTTCAACTCCGTTTTTATCAACTTTTTTAGTTCTTAAATCAATTAGTTGCTGAACCGTGTATCAATTAATTGAATCAATGATATTCTTTGCATCTTTTATATTATATTTAGTTAACTGCTTGACATAATTATACATTCTATTAGCTAATTCAAACTCTTGGCATTGACTAAACTCTGATACTGAAAAATATTTATTGATAAAGAACTTGCATTTATCGTTATCAAATTCGATTTCATTAATTTTTTGCTTAATTTCATTACCTTTACCTATAGATTTTAAGTATAATTTCTTAAGTGTATTAATAATTGAATCAAATATAGTGAGAGGATTATATATATTTGCAAGTCATTCAATTATTTTATCAGGAGTGCTTTTCTCTTCTACAAATGCAGCAATAAAATTGATTCAATCCAATCTAACATTATATACTATTTCAGAATCATTTCCATTATTGGATATAATATCTTTCGCGTTTATTAAAAATTTATAAAAAAAAGATTTTTCATTCAACCTATCAGGAGTAGTTCAAATACAATTCAAATTCTCTGTTGGAGTACCTTGTATCATTTCAATAGCAAATTCAATCATTGCAAAGAAGATTTCGTAAAAATATGAAATTGAATTTTCATCTTGTTCATAATCTACTATATCCCATTTAGCAAGTAATAATATTTTACTTATTGTACACATCATTAATTCAAACATATTTAATTCTCCATAACTACATTCTATTTTAATCTCTTGAAAGAATATAGTTTGGAATTTAGCATTGTGATCTTCACACATATATTTCATAATTTTGATAATCATATAAGCAATTGTATAATCTTCGTTAGTAGATGTTGAACTTGGATTACAACTATCAAATATAATAGACAATAGATTGTGAACAAATCAATCAGTTAAATAATTTCAATTGACAGTCGGCTGAATAATATCTATTTCTGATTGATCTTCT
>JBOFSS010000050.1:0-13110 GCA_051651665.1 Mycoplasma sp. | reverse complement strand
AATGTAGTTATCGATACACTCCATATAGCACGTGGTTTATTCCCTACGTGAAAATCTCACAGACTAGAGAAGTTATGTTTAAATTTAGGTGTTGAATACGGAATTGATAAAGCCCATAGAGCTGATTATGATGCTGAAGTGTTATATTCATGTTGAGTTAAATTATCGCCATACTTTGAGGAATTGAATATTACCACCCTAGAAGATCTTAATATTAAAATAAGCTCTTCAAGATTAAATGGTACTTATCAAAATGACTTCTCTTTTATATATGCAAAAAATCAAGATGGTTTAAAAACTATCAATGAATTAGTTTCCAAATCTTATACTAAAACATATTTCGGAGGACCGATGGTTGAAGAAATTGAATTAGAAATGAAAAGAAAGAATTTAATTTATGCTCCAAATCCTGTTGAGGGAGAATTATTTAGATTATCAATGTATGGAACAACTCAACAATTGAAGATGGCAATTCTTAAATATGACTATATTTTTATTTCTCCACCAAATAATTTCTTACATCTAATTAAATCAAACAATATCACTGAAGAAGACATTATTGATGCAATCAAAAAGATAGTTAAATTTAGTCTTGAAATGAATAAAAAAATAATTGCAGTAAGTAACTCTTATTACATTAATGAATGAGATAAAAAATATCAAAATGTTTATCTATATGCCAAGGGATTAAACAATAGACCACATAGATATTATAGATATAAAGAATTACCTAATCAACATATAAGAACAACTAAACAAATGATAGATGAGTTAAGTTTTTTAGAAGACACTCATTTAATAAATGAAATCGTTATTACAAACTCCCATGCATTTGCTAATGAAATTAGTTCAGATGTTAGGCCAATTAAAGACGGGTTATTCGCACCTAAAATGGATAATGTTAATGAAAAACTTCAACAAGAAGTTTATAAGAATGCTAAAAATAGATATGGCGAAAATATTCCATCATTTGTTGATGAAAGAATAAAATTTGAATTGAATTCAATTATTACTCATAATTTTTCAGTTGTTTATTGAATATCACATTTATTAGTTAAAAAATCATATGATGATGGTTATCCTGTAGGTAGTAGAGGGTCTGTTGGTAGTTCTTTAGTTGCGACAATGCTAAAAATCACTGATGTAAATCCACTAGTTCCACACTATATTTGTAATAAATGTCATTTCACAAAAATAGAGAAAGAAGCAGAAGACGGCTTCGATTTACCACCTATTGCATGTCCTCAATGTGACGGCACTTTATATGGAGAAGGACATAATATTCCTTTTGAAACTTTCTTAGGATTTAAAGGTGATAAAACGCCAGATATTGATTTAAATTTTTCTGGTTTATATCAATCAGAAGCTCACAATTTTATTAAAGAAATTTTTGGCGTTGATCATGCTTTTAGAGCTGGTACAATATCGACTGTTGCTGAAAAAACTTGTTATAGTATTGTTAAATCTTATTTTGATGAGTTGAATCAATTTGATGTAAAAAATACTGATCTAGAGCTTTATGTAAAAAAATGTCAAAATGTTAAAAGAACTACAGGTCAACACCCTGGAGGAATTCTCGTGGTTCCGAACGAATATTCTATTTATGATTTCACTCCTTATAATTTTCCAGCAGATGATCAAAAAAGCGAATGATTTACAACTCATTATGCATTTGAATATTTACACGATAATTTATTGAAGTTTGATATTCTTGGACATGATAATCCTACTATCCTTAAAAAGCTTAAAGATATTACAGGAATTGATGAATCAGAAGTTCCTAATTTTGATGCAAATGTAATCAAATTATTTAGTGATATCTCACCGTTAAATTTAGAAGAAGATAGCTTACTTCCAGAAAAAACTGGGGCTATTTCAATTCCAGAATTTGGGACAAAATTTGTAAGGGAAATGTTGATTGATACTAAACCACAATCTTTTGCTGACTTAATTAGGATTTCGGGATTAAGTCATGGTACAAATGTTTATCTAGGTAACGCTAAAGACTTAATTAAAAAACAAAACTTAAAATTAAAAAATGTTATTGCTTGTAGAGATGATATTATGATTTATTTGATTAACCAAGGAATAGAACATTCCACTGCTTTCAATATAATGGAAGATGTTAGAAAAGGTAAAAAACTAAAACCTGAATATATAGATATAATGCAATCAAACAATGTTCCTAATTGATATATTGACTCCTGTAATAAAATTGAATATATATTCCCAAAAGCACATGCAACTGCTTATGTAATGCATGCGTGAAAATTTGCTTGATATAAACTTTATCATCCATTAGCATATTATTCAACTTTCTTTTCAGTAAAAACTAATGTATTTGATATTGAAACAATCATTCAAGGCAAATTAACTATAAAGACTAAGATGGATAAAATTAAAGCTTTATTATCTAATCGAGAAACCGCATCACAAGTTAAAAAGAAGGATTTGGATTTAATGATTATCTATGAAGTGTGTTTAGAAATGTTTGCTCGAGGATTCAAAATTTATAAGCCAAATATATCGTTAAGCGATAAGGATGATTTTATCATTTATAAAGATGGTTTATTAGCGCCATTTGGTTGTGTGGATGGAATTGGTTCTGAAGCTGCTGCCACAATTGTAGCAGCAAGAAGAGAAAAACAATTCTCTTCTCTTGAAGATTTAATGAGAAGAGCTAAAGTTAATAAAACAAGCATTGCAAAATTAAAAGAAATAGGAGTATTTGAATC
This sequence comes from Mycoplasma sp., assembly GCA_051651665.1. GTDB lineage: Bacteria > Bacillota_I > Bacilli_A > Mycoplasmatales > Mycoplasmoidaceae > Mycoplasma_L. The sequence goes on along the minus strand of JBOFSS010000050.1, from coordinate 10,375 downwards.
ATTGCCAGAGAGTGATCAAATATCTCTGTTTGAAATCTAATGATTTTCATTAATTTAATTCCAAGTTCAATGTGATATTTGAATTTAAGGACTATGCTAGGCGAAGAACAATGAAAAAAATTGTCATTAAGAGTTAGAGAAACTCAACAGTGAAAATGTCAGTTTTGTAATATCACTATAAAACAACTTAAACAAACAAAATGATTTCATTGCCATGAAATGTGAGATTTTAATGATGAAACTAATGAAGTTAGTTTAAGTTGTTTGTTGTGTTTGTGTAGTAAATGTCATATGGCAACACACTTTGGTTATGCATCACTTAGCAATAAACATTCCGAGGCATTTAAAAGAATATGTAAGGTTAATAATTGATCAGAAGATGATACAAATAACTATATTGAAGCTAGTTTTGAAATTTGATCAAGAAGATCAAATAAAAAATGAACTTTTAATAAAGAGAGTTTATTATTTAATCTTGACGAACAACAATATAAAATAGTTGATTCATATTTAAATTCAATGAATAAATAATTTTTTTAAATTTTATTTTCATATTTACTAATTTAAATAATTAGTTTTGTTAATAATATATGATTAATAATTTGATGTGATATTATATATAAGTTATATATTAATAAAATAGGAGATCAATAATGGCTACAATGATTGATGCAAAAGATTTAAGATCTGGTAATGCTTTTTACTACAAAGGCAATTTATACCAAGTAATCGAAAACTCTTTTAATAAAACTGCAATGCGTGAAGGTATTGTTAAGTGTAAAGTAAAAAACTTAAGAACAGGTTCAATAACTGTTGAAGTTTTAACCGGAGAAAAACTAGAACAAGCTTTATTGTCTAATATTAAAATGAACTTTCAATATGTTGATGGTGAAAATTATGTATTTGTTGATACAGAGAGTTGAGAACAAATAGAAATTCCAGCAAAGCAATTAGAATGAGAAAAAAACTTTATCACAGAAGACTCAGAAGTTAATGTTTTGAAAAACGAAGAAGAAATTCTAGGGATTTCTTTGGCTGATCAAGTTATTCTAACCATCAAAGAAGCTGAAGAAGCAATTCAAGGTAATAGTGTTCAAAGTGCGCAAAAGAAAGCTTGATTAGTAACAGGTTGAGAAATTCAAGTTCCTCAATTTATTAAAACAGGAGAAAAAGTTTTAATAGAAACAAAAACTGGGAAATATATTTCAAGGGCATAAAATGAAAGCTCAATGAGAAAAACGTATTAGTATATCAAATTATATATATCAGTGTTTATTGTTAGATGTTAACAAGGAAGACATGATATTCTGTGCATGTGAACATGATGAATTTGACTTAGATCAAATGTCAGTAATCGAACATATTGCAAATAATTTAAGTGAAATGATTGATTTAATTAAACCTAATTTATCAGAAACTTGAACTTGAGAAAGATTGTGTGTTGTAGATAAAGCTATTATGATAACAGCAATGGCTGAAGTTGAAGTTTTAAAAACACCAAAAGCAATTGCAATTGATCAAGCTTTAATTTCTGCAAAAAACTTTAATATTGATGAATCATATAAATACATAAATGCAGTTTTGGATAAGGTTATAAAATAATGCAAAAAGTATTTGCTCTTTCGATAAATAACGATAATGTTATTTTATCTGATGAAGATAAATACCATTTTGAAAAAGTTTTAAGATTTAAAACCAACACTGAATTTATATCAATATTTGAAAATAAAAAATATTTATGTCATGTTGATTGCATAAAACCTTTTTCAGCAAAAGTAAATAAAGAATTAAACGAAGACATTAATAATGAATTTGAAATGAATATATTTCATTCAAGCATTAAACCAAATCATTTGGAAATTTCAATCGTTAAAGCATGTGAAATGAATGTGAATAATTTTTATATTTTCCAAAGTTCGTTATCACAAAATAATATTAAACATAATTTAGAGAGATATAAAAAGTTGATAAAATCAGCTGCTGAACAATCAAATAGAAGTTCATTAATGAATATAGAAATAATCAATAATGATGATTTAATAAAGAAAATACAAATTAATGATCTCACTATAGTTGCACATCTTTGTGGAACTAAAAATAAAGAAATTAACAATCTTTTAAAATCTAAACAAAAGATTGGAATAATAATTGGTCCAGAAGGCGGATTCAATAAAAATGACATTATGTTTTTTGATCAATTTAATGTAGAATATTTACATCTAACTAAAACTATTTTAAGAGCTGAAACTGCCGCATTATATTTAATAAGTATAATATCATTCTTAAAACTAAAGGAATAAAATGAAAAGATATCTTAACTATTTACTATTATTTGCAAATTTATTGATTGTTTTAATGTCGGCAATCACTATATTTTTGTTTATTCCAGAATTTGAAAAACAAGTTCCCATCAATCAAGTATATCAAAACTTAAAACCAACTATTTGAATTCCAATAGTTGCAGTCATTCTTTCAAGTGCAGTAATAGGGTTTTATTTCTTTTGTTTAAAAAAAGAAATTTCCAAACAAGAATTTCCATTAAATCCAAGGTTAATTAGTTCCTTCAAAAATATAGCTATATTGACATTTTTAAATTTACTTTGTTCACCATTATTAACATTAGTGGGAATTTTGATAATTGATGAATCAGGTACAACAGCATTACTTTGAACAAGTTTAGCTTTATCAATGACCTTTGGTTTAGTTATGTCTGGATATGTTAGTTATTTAAATTTAAGAATTAGTTATTCAAATGTTCAAAGAGAAGCGTTGATGACAGAAGCTATTGAAGAAAACGAAAAAATAAAAGATCAAGATAAAGATAAAAGTGATGTTGATTATTCTATTAAACGAAAACCTGTAATTGAAGATCAAATAACTGATACGTCAATTGATCAACCAACATCAGGAAGTTTCAAATAAATGAATACTTTCGCCATAATAACTTTAGGGTGCAAAGTTAATACATATGAGTCACAAGTAATCTGCAATGAATTAAAATCCCATGGTTTAATAGAGGTTGATTTCAATGCAATTGCAGATATTTATATAATCAATACATGTTCTGTAACAAATACTGCTGATTTAAAATCTAGAAATATGATTAGAAGAGCTAAAAAAAATAATGTAAATGCAATTATTATTGTTGCTGGATGTTATAGTCAAACTTCTTCAAAAGAAATTAGTTCCACGATGGAAGTTGATATTATTATTGGTAACAAATATAAAAATAACATTTATTCCTTAATTCAAGAATACCAAACAAATCAAAAACAAATAATAAAAGTAGATAATCTCCTAATTGAAAAAAAATTCGAAGAATTAGAACATGATTCACATTCTGATAGAGCTAGAGCATTTGTGAAGATTCAAGACGGTTGCAATTTTATGTGCAGTTATTGTTCAATTCCATTTACAAGAGGAAAACAAAGATCATCACCACTAAAAACTATTGTTGATCAAATTCAAAAATTGGTTGCAATTGGTTATCAAGAAATCGTTTTAACTGGTGTAAATACAGCAGGATATGAATCTAATGGTGATAACTTTCTTGATTTACTAAAAGCCATAAAAGATCTAAAAGGTGACTTCAGAGTTAGAATCTCTTCTGTTGAACCATTCCAAATAACTGATGAAATTATCGAATTAATTACAATGAATCAAAATCGTTTTTGTAATCATTGACATTTATGTTTGCAGTCTGGGTCTAATACTATTCTTGAAAAAATGAATAGAAAATACACTAATGAAGAATTTCTATCAATAATGAATAAAATAAGACTTCGTAGTCCATTGTCTTGCATTAGCACAGACTTAATCATAGGTTTCCCGACTGAAACTGATACAGAACATCAAGAATCTATGAACTTTCTTATTGATAGTGAGATGAGTTTTTGTCATATTTTCACCTATTCAAAAAGAAAGAATACACCAGCTAGTTTATTAAGTGAAGTCAATGGAACTGTTAAAAAACAAAGATTTAAAGAGGCTGAAACGATTAATAAACTAAATTTTAAAAAATATATGAGTAAATTTATTGATAAAAATATTCAAGTTATTTTCGAAGAAAAATCAAATGGTGTATATTCCGGAAAAACTAGTGAATATATAAAAGTTCTACTTAAATCTGAAAAAGTTTTCGAGATTGGCAAAATATATGAATTACAAGTTTGAAAAATTATTGGCGATGCTTTAATATGTAAAGAATAATCTAACATAAAATATTCATTATAATATATAATATATCTATATAAAATTAGTTAAATTTAATCAAGGGGTAACTATATGTATTCTGAAACAGAAAAATATTCAAAAAAAATTAGTGCAGTTTTAGCAACTGATGCTAAAAACAATGAAAATAGAAAAACTTATGAATTCTTCAAATCTGAAGGTTCAAGATATATTGTTATAGAACCAAAAGTGGATGGTTACAAACTTTATAATGCAATTCTTGCTAAATATAATCAAAAAAATAAAGAAGTAAGTATTGATCTAGATTCATTTTTAAAAATTGTTACTGACAAAAGACAAGTTGAAAGATTACTATTGACTTTAGTTTCGGCTTTTAATTATTGTGCGAATGTTCCATATACTATGAAAACAACAGATGTTAAAGCATTAAAATTCAATATATTTGGAAAATCTACAAATGAATATAAAAAATTACTCGAAGAATATCAAGTGGTTGCTGATGGTCAATCATTTGCCCGTAAATTACAAGATATGCCTTCAGCAATAATGCATCCAGCATCTTTTATTGAAGAAGTTAAAAAATTCCTTAAAGGTACAGATGTAAAAATTGATGTTTTAGAAACAAAAGATCTAGAAGCTAAAAAAATGGGTTCTCTATTAGGTGTTGGACAAGGTGCTACACAACCTCACTTAACACCAAAAATGATGGTGATTGAGTATACTGGAGACACTTCTTCAAAAATCAAAAGAGGATATGTTGGTAAAGGTGTTTGTTTCGACACTGGTGGTTATAACATCAAAACTGGTCCAAATATGAGATGAATGAAATTTGATATGAGTGGTGCTGCAATTGTTGCTGGTACAATTTATGCTCTTGCAAAAAATAAAATTAAAACTAATGTTGTAGCAGTTTGTCCTCTTGTAATTAACTTAGTTAGTGAGTTTGCACAAAGACCTGATGACATTGTCACTTCATATTTAGGTAAAACGATCGAAATAGATAATACAGATGCAGAAGGAAGATTAATTCTAGTTGATGCTTTAACATATGCAGCTAAAGATTTAGGCGCTACTGAGTTATATGATGTAGCTACATTAACAGGTGCTATGAGATTTAGCCTTGGCGACACATATACAGGTACATGAGCAACAAATGATAAAATTTGAAGTGAATTATTAGAAGGTGCTAAGCAAGCAGGTGAACAAGTTTGAAGATTACCTTTTCATAGTGATTTTACTTCTATGATGAACTCTAAATTTGCAGATATTGCCAATTCTGTTTCAGGACCAAATGCAGGTAGTTCAAGAGCAGCTTGTTTCTTAAGAGAATTTACTATGGATAAACCATACGTTCATTTAGATGTTGCAGCAACTGCTGACAAAGGTAATGTAGGTACAGGAGTTATCTTAAGAACGTTATATAACGTTGCAAAAGGAAATGGTAATTAATGAAAATAGCAACTTTAATTAAAGGTTTTTCTGCTTTAGTAGTTACAGCTGTAGGTGTTACTTCAGGGGTTGTGTTTTCAAATATAAACAATGTAACCACTGGATATGTAAGTATATTTACTAAAGAAGAATACAAAAGAATTATGGCTGAACAGTCATCTTTAACAAATAAAAATTATAACATTGATTACAATGCTCTTCCAAAAACTAATATTAAGGTTTCTGATTTAATAACGGGAAATCATTCTAAAAAACAAGGTTTTATATTTACTCTTGGTTCACAAGCTTATAGCCAAACTAATTTATTATTAAATGGTAATGAAAACGATTTCACTGGAAACGAAATGGTTCCTACAACAAATTCTTTAATGTTATCTTTGTATGACGAAGTTTTTAATAATAATAAAATCACTGATTATGATGTTAATTTCTATTCATATTTAGATATTGTTAATAAAAAAGAATATTTGAATGCAGCTAATTTATTACATACAAGAAAAACAACTTTAGGTGATTTAGAACCAGATGGTTACCCATCAGAAAATACATTAGAATCAAATAGATGACAAGTATTAAATGAAAAAGGAGTATGAGATCCAGCTACTAATAATGTTCAACCTGTTGTTAAAAATGGAAAAAATTTCGACTTTACTCCAAACACTAAATCATTCTATGAATTTAGAAAAGATGCTAAACATGACACTGATTATCAAAAAGTATATTTTAGAAATGATGAACCAACTAGACTATTCGAATCTTCTATGGATTGATTACAAAGTTATGCGAATAATGACCGTTTCCCTGTAAGTGTCTCTAATCAAGGAAGTGTAATCACTGCTAAATATGAAAATTCAAAATGAGTCTTTTCTTCATTTTCATCTTCAAGTTTATTTAAAAAAGATAGCATTGAATCAACTATTGAATCAATAACTGATTTCTTTACTAAAGACTAAAAGTTAATTTTAATTTGATTTTTATCTATCTTCTTTAATTGGTTAAAAGTTAATGTTATCGCTTTAACTTCTTGGCCATCTCAAATTGACAAAAATAAGTTATTGAAACAATTTCATAACTTATTTTTTTCATTAGTACGTTCATCCAATTTTATGTTTTTAGAAAGTGATTCAAAATTATTCAATTTAAATGTTAAGACTAAATTCCTTGTTAAAGATTCTTTATTTATTAATTCTTCATATAGTGAATTGAATAAAATATCAATCCCAATTAATATTTCACTTTTATCTATCAATCCAAAAGAGTAAATTCTACCTCTAGTAATTGAGTTGCTATTAATAGATTCTTGTTTTATTTTTGTTTCGCCAATTCCATAACAACTATTAGTTAATGTTGTATATTTATTTTTTAATTCTTTTTTTAAAAATAATTGATCTTCATACTCTAAAAAATCTCTGACTTTATAAATTTTTAATTTATCAAAAAAAGTGATTGTTTTATTTCCAACTCCAAACAAGTTTTTAATTGGTAAATTTCAAATTTTTTCTTGAACTTCTCAACTAAATATTTTTGCTATTTTATTTTTTGGCTTTGTATCTCCAGCCATTTTAGCAAGGAATTTATTATTGCTAATTCCAATAGTTGCATAAAGACCGGTTTCTTTATGTAGTCTATTTAATATATGTTGAGCTAATATGTCGACATTATTATGATATTGTTCCAATATGTCAGTTACATCAATGTAGCATTCATCAATGGACATAGTTTCAACTTCTTTTGTAAAAAACTTCTTTATACAATTTATAAAATCTCTAGATTTTGATTCATATAAATCAAAATGTAAATCAACCACTACTAGGTTAGGGTCCTTCTTTAATCCTTCTGACACTAACATTGGAGCTTTGATCCCGAATTCTCTAGCCTTTAAATTACTAGAACAAATTATACCTCTTCTTGATCTTTCACTTACAACAAAAGATAATGTTTGTAATTTGGGGTTTACTATTTCTTCGCATCTACAAAAAAAACAATTTATATCAATATGAAAAATAATTCTATTTTCCATATTGGCACCAAATAAAAAACTCTTTGTTTTGTTTTTTGGCACCTAAAATTGGAGATTCTTCAACTGCGATTATTTTTAAGTTTGCTGCTTTTGCATATTCACAAACATTGCTAATTGCTCTAGAATGTAATTTATCGCATTGGATATTACCTTTAAATTTATTAACAACTTCTTTCTCTAGTTCAAATTGAGGTTTGATTAAAGAAATGATGTTTGCACCATCTTTTAAATTTATTTTATTTAATGATTCGAACATGTATTTGGATGATATAAAACTTAAATCAGAAACAACTAAATCAATTGGCATATTAACTATAGATGTGTTGATATCTTTTATGTTTGTATTTTCTATATTATGTACTTTTTTATTACTAGAAATTTTTTCATGCATTTGATTGCTTCCAACATCAATGCAAAAAATTTCTTTTATATTATTTTGCAAACAAGCATCAGCAAATCCACCTGTTGATGCTCCGATGTCTAGTACTGTTAGTCCTTCAATTTTTAATTCAAATTTACTTAAAGCAAAAGCGAGTTTATCTCCTGCTCTTGAAACGTATTCTAAACCACTTGAAACTTTAACATCATGGTCAGTTATGTTGAAATTTGGCTTGATAATAATTTGATTATTAACTATTACATTTCCGTTTTTTATTAATTTGGTAGCTTCATTTCTTGTGTTGGCTATTTTCTTCTCAATGAGGTATAAATCTAATCGCATAGTTTTATTTTAAATTATTTAAAAAGAATTTATAAAAAAACAAATAATTTGTATAATTATAACAACATTATTTATTAGAAATAATCACATTCTTTAAATAAAAAAAACTTATATTAAAATAAATGGGGGACTTATGTCACAAATAAATTTCTTTGCCATCAGTGGGATGGACGAAAGAGCTAGACATTGTTATGTACTAGAAATAGATAGTGATATTTATGTAATAAATGCAGGGATCGAAAACTTAATTAGTCAATCATTAGGAATAAGTAAAATTGTACCTGATTTTACATACTTAATTGAAAATAAAGACAGGATAAAAGCAATCATTATAGGAACTGCTAATATGAGTAATATTGGTTCACTAGATTTACTATTGCAAAGAATTGGGACTGATGTTCCAATTATAACTAACGATGTTTCAAAAACTGTTATTGACACATACTTATCTACAAAATATTGACAAAATAATCAAAGAGATGAAATAAAATATATTGTTGTTGGTGCGATGAGAGATTTAGTTCTTGAAAATGGTCAAGTTATTATTCCTTTTAGAATTGCAAATGCAATGCCTGGTTCATTAGGGTTTGTTTTTAAAACTGATGAAGGGTGCATTGTTTATTTAGATAATTATATAATTGCTAATGATCAAACAAAAGCTTTCTATAGCCAATTGGCAAACATAAGGGATGTTATTAAAAATATGCCCGTTATTTTAATGATTACAGCAACAGGGATAGTTGATAAATCTATCGGATTTACAGCACCACATCACAACAACAGACAATTCTTTGAAAATATTGTAGCAAACACATCTAATAGAGTAATTGTTGCTGTTCATGATAACGATGCTTATTCTGTGTTTAATTTAGCTCAAGCTGCTAAGAAATATCAAAAAAACTTCATCATATATTCAAGATCTTTTATCAATACTTTCCAAGCTTCGATAAAAGCGGGTATATTCAATAGTAAAGGTTTACTTTCTGTTCCATTAGGTAAATTGAAAGAAACTTCAAATGCAATAGTTGTTATTACAGCAGAACCTGAAAAAATATATGACAGAGTTTATAAAATAATAGATGATGAAGATGAATCAATTAAATTAAATTCTGACGACACTTTTGTTTTAGCTACAAGACAGATTCCGGGATATGAAGCATATACATCTAAAATGCTTGATAGAATTTCACAATTAGATATTAAAACAGTTATTATGCCGAAAACTTTTTTACCATTAGAAGCATCTAATGAAGATCATAAATTCACTGCAAGTTTAATTCAACCAAGATTCATCATTCCGGTTGGTGGTTTATTTAAATCATTTATTCAATATCAAGATATTATTAATGAAACATGATTAAAAAGAGATCAAGTTTTAATTATTGATAATGGTGAAGTTGTTCAATTTAGTAACGGTAACTGTTCAATTCTTAAAAAAAGAGCTCCAGCAGAATATATTCAAATGAGTTCATTTGGAGGAACTGATGTAAGTGAATCAGTTCTCTATGAAAGAAATCAAATGCTTGAAAACGGATCAGTTTGTATTTCTTTTATTGTTAATGAAAAAAATATGATTGTTTCAGATTTAGAGATATTTGATTATGGAGTATTTAATCATTCAGATGTTCAATCTTTAAAAATATTTGAAGATATTAAACTTGAAATAAAAAACTCTATCTATAGTTACTTTGTTTATAGAAATAAAAATTTAATCGATTTTAAAGAAACAAAAAATTCTATTAAAAAAGCTATTGCGAAATTATTTGATAAAAAAATGCAAAAAAGACCAATTGTTCTACCAACAATAGTTGAAATAAAAGGACAAAGGAATGGCAAAGTTAATCAATAAAAATTCTTTTTTAAAAAAAGCTCTATATATAACTTCTATTGTTTTATTAGTTATTAGTGCTGTTAAAATCCCTTATATTGGTCAATTTTTAGATTCAACAATTTTTAGTTTTACATTTGGATATGCTAAATATATAGTTTACTCT
>JBOFSS010000049.1:0-2990 GCA_051651665.1 Mycoplasma sp. | reverse complement strand
GTATTATTGTATCATACAAATTATCACCAAAGATTTTTGATATTTCACTATATAGAAGCATTGCATTCGCACGTCTTTTATCAAAAATATTAACAAAAACACCTTCAATTTTTAAAGAAGGATTAGCTCCAACTTGAATTGATCTTATAGCATTTAAAGTAGTGTTAATTGAATCTACTGCAAAAGGAGTGCAAACAATTGGTCATATAATTGAACTAGAATGACAAAGAATCATTTTATTTAATAAGTTTCAACTTGCTGACATATCTATAAAAATATAATCATATTGCTCTTTATATGAATTCATGGCACTCATAAATTTCTCTTCATACTCAAGTTTTCAATCATTAATAACTAAAAAAGAAGAGTCTATGGAACATGAAATCAAATCAACATTATTCGCCACCTCTTTATTGATGACATTTCTTGCATTACTCTTTTCAAATATTTTCTTAATTCCATCTTGATATTTTGTTTTTGGAAAATAACTTGTTAAGTTTCCATTAGCATCAAAATCAATTAATAGAACTTTTACATTCGCTTTGCCTAAAGCAACAGCAATATTAGCGCATGATGTAGTTTTTCCAACACCACCTTTAAGAGAAAAGAAACTAATAACTTTACACATTTTTGAATTCCTTAATAATTTCTTTTCAAATTCTTGGATACTCATTTGGAGTTATATCAACCTTCTTAAAAAACATAGTTCTATAGTTACAATTAGCAAAAGAAAAATCAATATTTTGAATAAACTCTAAATTCAATTTTTTGCTGTGTTTTAACCCTAAAGAAAATTCTTCATCAGAGTTTGAAGATTTTGGTTCTAAAATTATTCCACCAATTTTTGTATATTGAGACGATATTTCCAAAAGTATTGGAAGGCTAGAAACTGCCCTTGAGGTAACAATATCAAATTTTTCAACTAATGTATTTTTTACATCTTCACTTCTTTGATAGAAAAATTCCACACCATCTAAATTTAACTCTTCACATAAAATTTTCATAAAATTTATTTTTTTTAAATTAGCTTCTATGATTGAAAGTTTTATAGAAGGGTTTAAGATTTTCAATAAAATACCTGGGATACCAGAACCAGAACCAATATCCAAAATATATTTATCAGTTAAATCAATATTAATGAATGGAATTAAAGATGCAAAAAAATATTTTTCATAAACAATATCATCAGAGTTTAATCTAGTGAGATTATATTTCTTATTTTCTGAGTTCAATAATTCCTTGTATTTTTCAATACTTAAAAAAAAGCTATCATTAGCATAAGGAAAATTTTGTTTTACTATTTGTTCAAATTCTAATCTTGTCATTATAAAAAATTATAACATTATAGACTTAATCTTTATCAAGATAAAGTTTAATAGTAATAATATCACTTACATTTATACCACTTATTCTAGAGGCTTGTTCTAAATCATCTGGTTTCGTTTTATTCAATTTATCAATTGCTTCTAACGAAAGGTTTGGAATGTGATTATAGTCATTAATCATTTGCAAATTATAATTATCTAATTTCTTAATTTTTAATAATTCTTCGTTTTGTTTCTTAATGTACCCTTCGAATTTTATATATATGTTAACTTTTGTAAACATAGTATCTTCTCATAAATTAAAATCAAAATCTAAAAGATTTTTTAAATCCTCAACTTTAACTTCTGGTCTCTTGCAGTAATCATAAAGTGATTGATTTGTTTTTTGAGTTGTTAATTGTAATTCTTTATACATACCTACAGTATGTTTTTTTAGAAAAGTAATTAACTTTTCAATTTCATTTTTATCTGAATTATATTTATCGATATATTTTTCAGAAATCATTTTATTTTGATACCCGATTAGTAACAATCTATCATCTGCATTATCGTTCCTTAAATGGAGTCTATGCTCAGCTCTCGATGTCAGAAGTCTATATGGTTCAGTAATTCCTTTGGTTGTAATATCATCTATCATAACTCCAATGTATGATTGTTCCCTTGTCAAAACTAACGGATCTAATCCTTGAATTTTATTTGCGGCATTAATGCCTGCAATCAATCCTTGGGCAGCAGCCTCTTCATATCCGCTTGTGCCATTAATTTGCCCTGCAAAAAATAAATTTGGTATTCTCTTACATTCTAATGTTTTTCTAAGTTCTCTCGGATCAATTGCGTCATACTCAATGGCATATGCATATGTTTCAACTTCACAATTTTTAAGACCTGGTAGTGTTCTCAACATTTCATCTTGAACATCAATAGGCATAGAAGTTGAAAAGCCACCTAGGTAAATTGTTGGTAACTTAAGTGATTCTGGTTCAATAAATAATTGATGTCTAGGCTTGTCAGAAAATCTCATCACTTTATCTTCTATTGATGGGCAATATCTTGGTCCAATACCAGAAATATTACCTCCATACATTGCAGATTTCTTAATGTTATTTGCAATAATAGAATGAGTATCTGCATTAGTGTGGATAATGTAGCATGGGACTTGTTCTTGAAATGGTAAATATTTTTTATCAAAATGAGAAAATGAAAGAAGCATATCTGTTCCAGGTTCAATTTGTAGTCCTGAGTAGTCGATTGATTCTGAAAAAATTCTTGGAGGTGTGCCTGTTTTTAATCTAATTAAAGAGAATCCGTTATCAATTAATGATTTGCTCAAAAATTTAGAATTGGAAAAATTTGCAGGACCTTCATCTTTGATTTCATCACCTCTAAAAGTTAATGATTTTAAATATGTTCCTGTAGTAAAAATTGCACATTCAGTTATAATTTCACCATTATTTTTTGTGATAATTGATTTTAATTTTTGATTTTCTAATTTGAAGTCAGTTACTTCATCAAGTAAGATTTCTATATTATTTTCATTTAATTTATCAAGAAATCATTCATGGTATTTAATTTTATCAACCTGAGCTCTTAAGGCTCAAACGCCAGGTCCTTTTGATGTATTCAATAATTTCATTTGCAATTGACAAGAATCAGCTGCTCTAGCTT
>JBOFSS010000048.1:0-7551 GCA_051651665.1 Mycoplasma sp. | reverse complement strand
AATCGATAAGCGAATCATAATCTTTATCTAATTCTGGAAAATGAATGTTTTCCTTTTTTATGTTTACATAATTAAAAAGCACATCATTCATGTATTTGTGGTAACTTACATCATTACCATAATCAACATTATGATATTCATCTAAATTAAACGTTGATATTTTTGATCAATCTGTATGTTTTGATTTGAAATCATCTAAAATACAAGAATACATTTTCATCGGAGTAACCCCTGTTACCAATCCTAAATTTGCATCAGGTTTACCAATAATTTCTTCATTAATTATGCTTGCGACGAAGCGTGAAGCCTCTTCTTGAGAGTTAAAGTTTAATATTTTCATTTATACCTATTTCATACAATATTAATATTGTATACAAAAAAGTTAATAAGATTTGATTTTTCTATTATAATAATATTAGTCCAAATTGAGCCTGTAGCTCAGTTGGATAGAGCACACGCCTTCTAAGCGTGTTGTCAGGGGTTCGAATCCCTTCAGGCGCGCCATTAAAATAAACTCAATGGAGTTAAATAGTGAAATGATTTATCATTTCACTATTTTTTTATATTCTTTATAGCTTTTTGTAAGTTATCAAACAACTCATCTGCTTGTGGTTCAAAAGATAAAAGGTGGAATCCCTTTTTATAAAAGTTGATATTTTCAAATTTATCAAGATTTAATTTTTTATTATACATAATATCTTCGAATGATTGATTATAGATACAATTATGAGGAAGATTTTGAGCATTTCTTAAAATTCTTCTAATAGTTAAAATACTTTTGAGGATAGCAACATGTAATTTATTACTTGAATATGTTATTCCGGCCATTTTATTTATTCTTAAGACAGCTTTATTAGTTGTCATATCATCTCCGAATAGCCTAATGGAATAAGTTTCAATATTTGTCAATAATGTAAATATTTTTTTAGTACCATTTGAAAATATCATCTTTTTTTGAAAGCCCTTAATTCTTCCAGTTTGGCTAGGAGCATTTCATGGGAAAAATAAATCGGCTATATTATTGAATCTAGTTGCTAATAATAAAATTAATGATGCACCAAATGATTCTCCAATTAAAATCACTTTTTTACCTTTAAAAATCTCTTCTTGCATAACATTAGCAATCATGTCTTTTGCAAAATTTAAAAAATCCAGATAATTTGATGAGTGATCTAATGTATTGTTACCATGTGCAATATTATCGAAAGTAACTATATAGTTTTCTTTGAAGACTTGGTGTTTATATGTAGAAATTACTTCGGTGCTGCCATTGCTACCATTTAAAAAAAAGATAACATTATCATTTTTTTCATTTTCTATATAATGATATTCATGTGTATGACCATTAAAATTTACTTTACCTATTTTAATCATTTTTTTCCTAATATTTTATAGTAATTATTCTAATTATATATAAATATGAATTATATAACAAAATTTCTATTTTAACAGTCTATTTAATTCAACGGCATATTCCATAGGTAGCTCTTTTGAAAATTTATCAATAAAACCTAAGACAATTAAATGTTCGGCCCTTTCTTTATCTATTCCTCTTGACATTAAATAATCAAGTTGTTCATTACTTATTTTACTAATAGTTGCCTCATGTTCAATCATAGATTCTTTATTTGAAATTTTTTCATATGGTATTGTTTCACTTACTAACTTTTGTCCAACTAATAAAGTATCACATTCAACTCTAGCAAATGAATTGGAAGCATTTTTACCTATTTCAACAAAACCTCTAAAAATAGATTTTGATGATTCATAACCAATTGACTTACTAATAATATTAGACCTTGTGTTTGGAGCTAAATGAATCATTTTAGCACCAGTATCTTGAATAGTATTTGATTTAGCAACAGCTACTGAAATACAATTACCAACAGCGTTTTTGCCCTTCAATACACAAGATGGAAATTTTATATTATGTTTTGATCCAATATTCCCGTCAATTCATGTCATTGAAGCATTTTCACCTACAATTGCTCTTTTAGTTACATAATTTAAAACGTTGTCAGATCAGTTTTGAATTGTTGTGTATTTCATATTCGCATTTTTTTCAATGTATATTTCAACCACGGCAGCATGCAAGTTATCTTCAATATTTATAGGCGCAGTACAACCTTCAATATAGTGTAAAGAAGAACCTTCATCAAGGATAATTAGAGTTCTTTCAAATTGTCCCATTGATTTTGAATTTATACGAAAATATGATTGAAGCGGTTTTTCTAGATGAACATTTTTAGGAACGTATATAAAGCTACCACCGCTTCAAACAGCTGTATTAAGTGCGCTAAATTTATTATCGCTATAATGAACAGCCTTATTGAAATATCTTTTGAAAAGTTCAGGATGTTTCAAATAGGCAGTATTTGTATCGCAAAAAATTACACCTAAATCATCGAGCTCTTTTTTATGTTTGTGATAAATAGTTTCTGTATCAATTTGAGTTGATACTCCATCAAGAAATTTATCTTCAGCTTCAATTAATCCAAGATCATTAAAAGTTTTTTCAACTTCTTCTGAAAGTTCACTTCAATCAGATTTGATTCCATCAAAATTTTTGCTAAAATATATAAAATTATTGTAATCAATTTCACCAATATCATTAGTTCACTTAGGTAGGCCTAATTCATTAAACTTTTTAAATGAATTCAAACGAATATCTAACATGTAATTATCTTCATTATTAGATGAAGAAATCATTTTGATGATATCAATATTCAGTCCTTTTTTATTCATTTTTACCTTGTCTAAAAATATTGATGAAAGCATCTGAACCAATCAGCGAACATTTTATCCTTCCTGGTTGTTTGTATATTTCTTTAAATGCTATTAATTCTTGTAGGACATCTTCGTCTACTTCTTCATTTTTAATCATTTTTTCATACTGTGAAATTATTTGTAATGATTCATTTATAGATAATCCTTTGAACATATCACACATAATGTCAGTTGAAGCTGAAGAGATTGCACAACCAATACCAAAAAACTTAGCATCAGTAATTAAATTTGAATCATCCATTTTTATCAAAACAGTTAAATCATCAATGCATGATGATGATTTGTTGTGGAATGAAGTATAACCTTTAGAAAGGTAACTATCAGTATTTTCAATTTTATTATTTGGTTTATCATAATGAGAAATAATTATTTGCCTCATTACATCTTTGTCATTAAATAAGCTCATTCAATATTTTTTCCTTTGTTGCAGATTTTAGAAGATTAGTAAATTTTAAAACATCTTCTTTTGAGCTATAAATATAGAAAGAAGCACGAACCACACTATCTGAATGCATTACATTATTTAAAAGTTTTGCACAACTTAAACCTGACCTTACTATAATTCCGTGTTTGCCAAAATAGTTTGCTGTATCTTGACTGAAAACTCCTTCAACATTAAAAGTTAATATAGCAGATTTTGATTCTCAATTATAAACATTTATATGTTTACAATCCTTGAGTTCAGAATATAAAATATTGAATATCTCAGATTCGTGTTTTTCAATATTTTTATAACCTATTTCTTCTAAATATTGGATTGCATAATACAAACTATAGATACCAGAAATATTTGGTGTCCCACCTTCAAATTTTTCATTATCTTTTGCATATATGAAATTATCTGTTTTTAAAATAGTGTTCATTGCTCCACCAAATTTTAATGGCCTTAATTCTTGGTGATTGTGTTTAATATAAGCAACACCTATTCCTGAGTTAGAAAAAATTTTGTGACCGCTATATGCAAGAAAATCAACACCTCATTTTCTAACATCGCATTTTGTATGTGGGATCATTTGAGCAACATCTAAGCAAATGTATATTTTTGGATTAAATTCTCTAATGGTTTTAATGATTTCTTCAATTGGCATTGTATTTCCCAATAAATTTGAAGTTCCAATAAAACTTACAATCTTCGTTTTTTCTGTCAAAACTTTTTTGAAATCAACTGCTTCTAAACCAAATTTATCAGATGTTGCATATTTAATGATAGCTTTTTTATCATCTCTTATTTTGAATCACGGAAGTAAGTTTGATGCATGTTCATAATGTGTTAAAACAATTTCATCACCTTCAACTATAGAATCAGATAAAGCATTAGCGATTAGATTTAAAGCTTCAGTTGCTCCACTTGTAAAAATGATTTCATTAGGATCACAGTTAATTAGTTTGGCATTGGCTTCTCTACATTTATCCATAATATCATGAGCCCTATAAGTAAAGTTAGAATCAGTATTATGTGGATTAGTTGACTGATTTATCAAATAATCGTTAATTGCATTTATAACGATATTTGGTTTTAATGAAGTAGCTGCAGTATCACAATATACCACATCTGGATTTTTTGATATTCAAGGGAAATCTTTTTTCAAATTAAGCATTGTTGCCTCACATTTCTAATATTTTTTCTTTATATATATTTTTATCATTTTCTTCAAGAGTTTTCAAACAATCAAATAGTTTAGAAGTTGATAATAAATATTTCGCATCTTTTTGATTAATGCCCCTACTCATTAAATAAAATAATTCTTCTTCATTTATAGATCCAATCACCAAGCTATGATGAGCATCTACTTCATTGTTTACAAAGATAAATTTCGGGACTCCAATAATGGTGGAAGTTGATGAGTCTATAATACCATTTATATTTATCGAAACTGCACCTTTTAAAGTTTGATCAAAACCGATTCCGTCAATATGCAATTCTGTCGTTGATTTATTTAATGCCAAACAATTTGATTGTGAAATGCATTTTATATTTTCTCCCAAAAGATTAAATTTAAAGTTAATGTTTTTTTTATGATTAAGATTAATTGATGAAAAATTAACTTCTAAATTAACATTAGAATAAATATTAAATATCAATTCAAGTTCTAAATCACTATTTGATAGTTCTAGCATACTTATAATTTGGTTTTCTTTGATTTCGAACTCTCTTGATTCATTAATTAAAAAAAAGTTATTTTGCATTTTTTTTACCTTGACAAACACCAACCACTTGTTTTGATTCATTTTTGATGCCTATCTTAGTTAAATACTTTTTATAACCAATTGAAATGATTTCATTAGCTAAATCATTATCACCAATTTTTACAATAGTTTTATTAGCAAGTAAAATAACCTTATTCGGTTTTAAATGATTAATCATTTCAGAATGATGACTTACAAATACAATTGTTTTTCCAAGATTTTTTTGTTCTTCAAGAATTTTAAAAATTGTTTTAGCAGAATCTATATCCAAACCGCTATCAATTTCATCTAACATAATGAAATTAGGGTTAAGCAATAGCATTTGAGCCATTTCACTTTTCTTTTTTTCACCACCACTGAATTTTTCGTTAATTGATCGAGTTAAAAAATCTTCATTTAAATTAACAACTTTTAATGCTGAATTTACATTTTTATAAAAATTTAAAATATTTGTTATCTTGTATTTCTCTTCATAAATAGTCTTGAAAAAATCAAGCATTGAAATACCCGGTATTTCAACAGGATTCTGATTTGCTAAAAATATTCCGAGTTTAGAAATTTCATTTACTGGCATATTTGAAATTTCTTCTTCATTATAAAAAATATGTCCTTCTTCTATTCTATATTCATAATGACCCATAATAGACTTGAGTAATGATGACTTCCCTTGCCCATTTTGTCCCATTATAGCTACAATGTCCCCTTCTTTAATGTCCATTGTTATAGAGTGAAGAATTTTATTATTATTGACAGCAATTGACGCATTTTTGATTGATAACATAATTGAATTATAAGATATTTTTAAAAAAAAATCATTTTATTATATAATAAGTTTTATGAAAAAATCTAAGAAATTTTGAGCAATATTATCAACTGGTGTTATATTGACAGCAACAACCGCGACTCTGCTTGGTGTCTTTATACCAAAACTAGTAGATAAGAAAAAACTAACCAAACTAACCGAAAATCAAATAAAACCAGGCGAAAGTAAAAACAATAACTATTTAAACTATGAATTAAAAAAATCAATTGATGAATCTGTTGAAGGTTCACTTGATAATTTTAATAAAATTTCAGCAGCAGCTTTATCAAATCAAGAAGTATTTGATAGTATCATTGAATCAACAATTTCTAATACAATTTTAGGATTCTTTGGCAACTTTACATCTTCAGGGTCATATGTTGAAAAATATACTAATTGAATTGATGAAGTTAATGAAGAATGAAATGATACTGTTAAGTCATATAAAAAACAACATAAAGGAACTTGAGAATATTATTTCCAGGCAAATGAATTAGATCCGGCTGGTGGTAATGAAGCTGATTGAAAAAGAGAAAAATTATTTTCAAAAGCTAATTCTGCTTTTGACTCATTTTTATTCCAAAATTTATATGTAAATGCATTTGATGGTGACAAGGCTATGAGGCCAACAAGTAAACCTACTGATGCAATGATCAAAAAATTGTATGGTAGTGATTTAGTAAATGGAAGTGATTATGGAGAAAGAAACAATATAAGATTTCAACCTGATAATGAAACTTCAACTAACGTTCCTTTTTCCGGAGCTTTAGCAAACTTACAAGAATTTATATTTGATAAATATGTAGAGCAAGAATTACCTGTTGTGACTTCAATGGTTTTATACAAACATAAAGAAGCTCAAGTTGAAGGCAAATCTAATCATTTTAATGTGGATAAAGCGAAAGACTTACTCAATATAAATAAACCAGAAGAAGTTATCCCAGCAGAAGCTTCATATACTTGACAAGTTTTTGACTCAAAACAAGATGCATCAGAAAGTCCCGACGGAACTATTCCTCTAAGCTCTACAAATAAATATTTAAATTTTGTTAATACATATAAAGAAGGGATCATCATGGATGATATTGGCGGGGCTATTAATATTCCTGTTGAAAATTACACTGATGATTCAGCTACACTTTATTACATAAAAATGAGTGATGTGTATAGTTCATCATTCCCTCAATATGCTGCAGCATCTAATTATAAATTTAATTCTGCAACAACTACTCAAACTCCTAGTATACCATCATCTGAATCTTTTGGAACAAAAGATGGAATGGAAATAATGAGTAACTTCCTTAGTCCTGAAACTAACACTACTGGATATTTTCAACTTCCAAAAACTGTAAAAGATATCATCAATGATGATGGAACTTTTATTGGCGCATATGATGGTATGCAACAAATCACAGATACAGTTGAAATTAAAAACACTCCTTTCATTATGTCTAGAAATGAAGCTGGTGTTCATATCATTGGAATTGATAGATATGACGCAATTAAATCTGCCAATACATATGATGGGAAATTAAACGAAATAAAAAATACTATCTTATGAAGATATATTTTAGGTGAATTTGGACAATCTGAAAAAACCGGCTTTACAATTGACTTAAAAACACAAATTAAAGATTTTTATAATGAAAATAGAGAAGAAATATTATTTGATTACATTCTTTCTTATGAACAAAATCAAAACAAAGAACCGGAAAATTTCATTTTTAGTGAAAATTTTGTTGGAACAGCTAAAATTCATGATATCGAAAATGATC
>JBOFSS010000047.1:0-2503 GCA_051651665.1 Mycoplasma sp. | reverse complement strand
AGTAAAAGTAAAATCATGTAAAGCATTAAAATGTAATTTAATTTGTCTTTATCAGATTTTAATTTAAAGAAATTCTCATCATTAAAATAAGTTGTTAAATTATCTTTATTTAAATATGCTTCTTTCTTAAACTCTTTCTTATGTGTTTCATTTTCTAAGGCTTCTTTGTCTATTATTTGTAAAATGTTTTTAGAAATATTAAATGGTTTTTTAGACTTTATTAAATCATCGATTATTTGCTGAATCTTTTTATTGTTTATTACAAATGAATTCTTGTTTGTGTCTATTTGGAAGATTGGGTTTTTTATTACTTGTTTTTTAGTTTTAATTTCTTTTTGCATTACTTACTCGTTTCTATATAAATTGCTGTTGTGTCATCTTTTACTTTGAATCTTTTATATTGTTCGCAATCAATGTCTTTTAATTGTAAATCTATTAAGATAGTTGATAGTTTGTTGAATTCTTTTTTTAAACCATATTCAAAAACTTTTTCAATTGGATATTCATTCTTTCATAATGAAACCAATTCATCAAACCCATCAGAACATAAAATGGCTGAATCAATTTTATCGTGTGTTTTATATGTTTCTATTTTATTAATATCTAAATTCAAATCAAATGAGACATAACCATTTTCAACATTCTTTAGGATTCTATTTTTCTTAAAAATATCTTTAGCATAATCTGTTTGTAAGGTTAATATAAACGGAATCTTATGATCTTTAGAATATTTAGTGAGTTGAGACAAAGCTTCATCATCTGCTTCATCCAAATCATCTGTAGCGAGTTTAGTAACTATATCATCAATTTTAATGTATATTCTAGCATCACCAATAACCAAACTTTCTCATTGGTTATTTACATTTCTTAGAATAGCTAATGTAGCACTTGGAATTTCTTCTGGACTTATATCTTTTCCAACTAATTCGCCATAGTTTTTAACCACAGTATTTATAATTGATTTTAAATCAATATTTTTATTCGGTAATAAGGCTTTAAATTGATCAATACAAAAGTCTAAAAAGAAGTGTAAATCTAATAATTTATTTTCTGAAATAACAAGTGGTGTTGCTCCATCAATAACAACTATATAATTATCTTCAATTAAATATCTATCTTCATTTTTATAATTGTATAAATCTAATTTAGATTTTGGTACTTTAGAAGAATCAATTAATTTCATTCCAGAATCATAAATCGTTTGTATGTTTTTAATCATTATTCCTCTTTATATCGATAAGATAATTATATCTAAAACAATAAAATTAAACTTAGATAAATTCATATTTAACAATTAATAAATACGATTAGTTGTTTATCATGGAAAAGCGAAGATTATTCTAATCCCTATAATGTTATAATTATTACATATATTTATTTATAAATATTTTGAATGGAATATACAATGAAACTAACATTAATAATCACTTCATATAATGGAATGCCATTTATTGAAGACCACTTAAAAACATACAAACCTAAAAACAGAGGGTTTAAAATCATCTTTGTTGATGATTGTGGAACTGATAAGTCAGTTGATAGAGTTAAAAAAATCACAAAAGACTGAGATGACTTTAAAGTTATTAAATGAACTAAAAATAAAGGAATTGCTGGTACTAGAAAAGCAATTCTGGATCACGTCGACACAGAATATGTATTAATGGTTGATGTGGATGACTTTGTAAACACAGATGTTATTCCTTTATATGAAAAATACATGGATGGGGAAACAATTGTTTTACCATGAAGAGTAATTATCCGTAAAAATGGAGATATTGATAATTTAAGTTTTAAAACTAAAAACAAAGTTAACTACATCCTTGGTAACTTGTGATGTTATGCAGGAACTTTTGTTCCATTAAAGATTGCTAAAGAAGTTAAATGAATGGGTGGTAAAAATATTGGTGAAGATAAAAATAGTTTAGCCACTATTTCAAAACACAAAATCAAATCTGTTATTTGTGGTGATTTACCATTCTATTATTACTTAGCAAGAGCTGGATCATTATCTCGTGTTGTTTATAGTGATGCTCAATGAACTGAATGTTTTTCAAATATGACAAACACTCTCGATGCAATTGATAGCAAAAAGTTTAGAGAAGTTGTATTAGCTAGATTTATCATTGTTTATAAAATTGATGATGAATGAGGATATGCTGGAGATCGTATGGATTTCATTATTAAAAAATATGATGAAAAATACAAACATGTTCAGTATATTGAAAAGAATATTGCATATTTAAATATGAGTGAAACAGAAAAGAAAAAGTTTAAACGTAAAAATATATTAAACTTTAGATTCTGACATTTTAATAGAATTGCTTTCATCAATAATAAAGTTCATAAATATATTGACAAAAAAGGTCGAAGACAAAATATTGTTAATCTAGTTAAAAAAGTTTATCCGAATTTTATTGATTAATTCATATTAAATGTAAAACAACAAACAATTTAAAGAGGTAATAATGAAAACAGTTAATAAATTAATCGATGCATCAAAACC
>JBOFSS010000046.1:0-10563 GCA_051651665.1 Mycoplasma sp. | reverse complement strand
ACTGAGCTGATTGCATTGTTTAAACATTGTGAGATTACATCTTCCAATGTTTCAGTATCGTCAGCATCAACAATTGCTTTATCAATAATTGTGATTTGCTTAATTTTTAAATTTCCATAAATTTCTACAGAAACTAAATTTTGGTATTCGAAACTAAATACTCTTTCATCGAATTCATTTAAACTCTTTTCAAGTTCAGCTTGCATTCTTTTAGCTTGTTCCATCATTTTTTTAAAATCCATTATAATCTCCTATTCATTATCATCATTACTTAAAAGATTAAGTAATTCAGTTCTTTTATAATCTTCTTCAATATTTTTGATTTTAACATCTTTAAAATCTTTTTTTTCTATATTTTTATATTCTTGCTTTAATTCAATAGCTTTTTCTTTATAAATCCCCAAAACTACTTGTTCTGTTCCAAATGAATCTTTATAGAATTTTTTGAAAACATTAAGTGTACTAATCTTATTAAACTTATCAGCATATATTTTTTCATCAAATAACATTACTGCTCCATTATTTGAAACAATTAAAAATTGAGACGCTTTGAAAAAAGGCGATATTGAGGCATCATATAGTGATGTCAATTCTTTTAAATCATTAAATAAAGTATTAAACTTATCTTTTATTGGTCTAGCATAATTACATGCTATAGAGAAAAATATATCTTTATATTCATTGCTATCAATTGATATATCACACAACTTTTCTTCTTCTTTTTTAACAATATTTTCTTGTTCTACTTTTCCTTCAGTAGTATCATCTAACAATATATTGAATTCATTAGTTTCTAAAGTTTTATTAACAACCTCTTCCTTAATTGTTTCAGTTTCATTTTTTGCATTGTAGTCTTCAAATGTAGGGAATTTTGATTTAATAACTGGTTCTTCCACTTTTGTTTCTTCAAGTGGTGTTTCTATTTTTTCTTCAATTAATTCTTTTTTAGAAATTTTCATTTCATTAGTTTTGAAGAATTTAGTTTCATCAAGTTTTGGTGGAACTAAGTCTTCAAAAATTTCTTTTGGTTCGTCTTTTGCTTTAACAATTTCTTCTTTTTCTTGGATAATTTCATTATTTAAAATTGGTAATTGTGTTTCGAGCTTAATTTCTTCAATTTTTGTATTTTCAATTTTTATGTCATTTTTTATGCTAGTTTCAATTGGTTTTATATTGTTTTCATTGTTTTTAATATCTGAAATCAATAAACAAATATATTCGAAAACGAACATAGGTTGTTCACTGTTTTTAAGAGTTAATGATTGTTTATTGAGGATATTTATTATTTCTAATAATTTTGTTTGATCATTAGAAATTATTTTTTCTACATTTTCGTCATTTAAAACTTGTAAAAGTTTTGCATCATTTGTTCTTATGAAAATTAATTTATCCATAATTATATCTTGAATATCATGTAATAATAATGAAAAGTTAATTCCTGTTTCATAAAACTTTTTAACATATGACAAACTGTTTTTTATCTCACCATTTATAAGTTGATTTATGAATGAAATTTTTGATTCAATATCAACTAAACCAAACATCATATTGATGTCTTGTATTTTAATATTTTTTTCACAGAAACTAGATAATTGATCTAAGATGCTTAAAGCATCTCTTGCAGCTCCATTTGCTAGTAACGCTATAGAATCAACAGATTCTTTATCAATTGTAATAGCTTCCTTTTCAGATATTTGATTAATCAATTTAATTAATTTATTTTTATGAATTTTATTGAAATCATATCTTTGACATCTACTAATAATTGTTCCAGGTATTTTGTGGTATTCTGTTGTAGCAAAAATAACAATCACATGTTTTGGTGGTTCTTCTAATGTTTTTAATAAAGCATTTCATGAGTTAGTTGTCAACATATGTGCTTCATCAATAATATATATTTTATTTTTTAATTGATTAGGTAAATAGTTGATTGAGTCAATTAAATTCCTCATTTCAGCCACACCACTATTACTTGCAGCATCTAATTCAATAATATCAGTGCAGTTATTCAAAATAATAGATTGACAGTTTTCACAATGATTACATGATTCTCCATTCGAAGGGTTAGTACAGTTTATGGCTTTGGCAAAAATTTTAGCAATTGATGTTTTACCAGATCCTTTATTTCCAGCAAAAATATATGCATGATTTAATTGGTTTAATTTTATTGCGTTTGTTAAAGTTTTAACAACTATTTCTTGACCAAAAATTTCAGAGAAATTTTTAGGTCTGTATTTTCTATATAAGGCTATTTTATTCATAGTGTAATTATATATTAAAAATAGTTTTTACTTTCCAAAAGTAAAAACTATCTTAGTTCTATTCGCATTCTGCACAGTTTGTGTCAACTTCAATTTTTGTTTCAGTTTTAGCACAACAATTAACTTTTCTTCCTCTAATATATGATTGTGCAACTAGATATGCTCCTGTAATTGCAATACCACCAATTAAATTACCAACCATTGCAGGAATTAAGTTAATATAGAATATTTGTCCTGCTTCTGTTGCTGTAAATGCCAGGGGCGTTCCCACTGATGCTAATCCACCTAAAGAGAATACATAGAAGTTAGCAACAACGTGTTGGTAACCAGAAATAACAAATACAACTAACATCAAATAAATAATAAATGTAGCTACACCTTTATTTTTACAACTAATAGTTAATAGAGTTGTTCCAACTACTATAACGTTACAAAGAATACCACTTAATAAGTTATTTCATCAATCTGCACCATGATCAACAGCAAATTTATGTTTTGCAATTTCAATTATATTTTCTCCAACCACATTCATTTCATGCCCTGGACCATATCCTAATGTTCCTGAACTTCAAACTATTAATGCAACTAAGAAACATCCTAACCCATTTCCAAATAAAGTTAGAGCTAGATCAGAAATATATCATCTTGTCTTATGCTCTTTATATAACACAGATACAAAACCCATACAATTCGAAGTATATAATGTTCCACCTAAATGAATACAAAGTAATAAACCAACTGGAAATAATAAAGATCCCAATATTTTAGCTATACCATCAGGTAGTCCAGCTTGTTTGGAATATCCCATTACAAGTAATGTTCCAGTGTAGCCAATCCCAATAAAAATTCCTCCTAGGGTGGCAAAAAGTATTTTTTTTACTCAATTGTAATTGAGTTTATATAATGCAGCTTTATTGTGTTCAGAAAAATATTCTTTATCTAATTTAAAATATTTGTGAAGTCAATCTGCAGCTTTTTGTTGTGAATTATTCATACTCATAAT
The DNA here is from genome assembly GCA_051651665.1 of Mycoplasma sp. GTDB lineage: Bacteria > Bacillota_I > Bacilli_A > Mycoplasmatales > Mycoplasmoidaceae > Mycoplasma_L. The sequence goes on along the minus strand of JBOFSS010000046.1, from coordinate 7,299 downwards.
TTTAGCATATAAGTTAAAAAAACAAATGTTATAAGAGTTGAAATTTTAATCAAGTATAATTATTGATATATGAATTATAAAGAATTTCTCAATTTATACGAAATACTTGAAATTAAAGTTGGTGCTTCTAACGAAGAGATTAAAAGTGCTTATGTACGAAAAGCGAAGCAATATCACCCTGATAAATATATGGATATAGAAGATAAAAAAATGGCTGAAACTAACTTTAAAATGATTAAAGAAGCTTATGATTATTTAATTTCTGCAAAAGGTATAGAACAAGATGATTTCTCTGTTGATAATCAAGTTTTTAGAGATTTGCACAAAAGAGCTGCTAATTACACTCCAGATGATCAACCTGATATTCACATTAATGAAAATGATGACTTTTTTAAATATTATGTATTTAAAAAATATAAATATTTTGAATACCAACAAGATGATGAAAAATTTAATTATAAAACTGAAGCAATAGCTTTCTTTAAAAAATATATTAAAGATAACAAACTTAGCTTAATTTTTGTATACGAATGTATCAAAAATAATAAGGCTATATCTAAATTGAGCGATGATTTTACTGACCTTCGTGAATTTAATGAAACATTGATGAAAGAAGCTATTTATAGAAGAAGCATTAAAGAATCTAAAGTTTATAAAGGATTTTTAAAAAGAGAAGCTTTTTATAAAAACATAGATGTTGAAGCTAATTTAAAAGTTAATGCTAATTATGGAAGTAAGAGGTTTAATGAAGTAGTATCATATCAAATATATAAAATTTGTCCTTCTTGTCATGGTCTATCATGCAAAAAATGTCAAGATGGATTAGTTACTGAAGAAAAGAAAACTCTTGTTAGAATTAATTTAGTTTCAAAAAAAATGAAATACGAAATTACCAATGCTGGACACCGTTCGCCATTAGGTAATGGTAAGTTAAAAATAACTGTTACATACAATAAAGAAAATACAAAAGCTAAAAATAGATATTCTTTTAAAACATTACCACCAAAAGTTCAAGATCCTAAAAATGTTGTCATGGTCATGATAAGTCAATTAGCAATTTTTATGAACTTATCTCTTGAATTTTTAGTACAAGCATTTGCAGCTACACAGTATGGATTTAGTCAATTATGATCACATATAGTGAAGAATAAACATTTATCAGCATTATATTTAGTAATTCTATTATTAGTCATTGCAATCATTTGCATGGGAGTTTTATTGTAATGTCAGCAGAACTTACATTCAGTGAAATTGTAAAAAACGAAGTTTGTCATCTTGAGTATAATGCAGAATGTGCGAAAATGATTCTGACATCATTTTTCATCAATAGCAGTGAATTTATAATGAATGGTTCTGAGAAATATTATGTTGTTTATTCTTATTACAACTACATTGTTAGATTAATTAAAAGTTTGTTGAAAATAATCGACCCCAATATAAAGTGCGAAGTTCTTCAATCAAACATCACTAATCCTAAATTAAAAAGAAAATATGTTGTGATGATTAAGCAATACGAAAGAATTGATGAATTATTCAATAATCTTCAAATTCCAAGTAAATTAAATTCAGATGCAAAAAGAAGTTTTGTATTAGGAGCTTTTTTATCATCTGGAAGTATTTATTTTTCAAAAATTAATTCAAACTATCACTTTGAATTAAGATCATCAAATATCAGTTATCTAAAGAAAATTAAATCTATTTTTAAAACATTTGCAATTGAATCAAATATTATTGAATACCGAAGTAAATATAAACTTTACATCAAAAAAGCTGTCTACATTGGTGATATTCTCAAATTGTTAGGAACAACTGAATCTTTATATCAGTTTGAGGATTTTAGAATTATGAAGGATCATTATAATTCTGAACAAAGAATTATTAATCTTGATGTATCAAATATTAACAAAACAATTGTTGCTAGTAATAAGCAATTAATTTGAATCCAAACAATAATTAATAAATATGCAATGGGAGAACTTGATCAAAAGTCACAAATTTTTTGCGAAGTTAGAAGAAAATATCCTGAAAAAAGTTTATCTAATTTAGCTGAAGTTATTGAAGATGAATATTCGATAACTATTCCTAGAACTTCTTTAAATCATATTGTTAGAAGAATAGAAAATTTATATCTAAAAATAAAAGATAAATAGTCTAATGTTATAATAAATATATTATGTTAGATATAAATTTTATTAGAGCTAATCCTGAATTAGCAAAACAAAAACTAAAAGACAAAAAATTTGATTTTACAAAGGTAGATAAGGTATTAGAATTAGATAAATTAAATAGAGAGTTGATGGTTAAACAACAAACTCTTAATGCTTCAAGAAATGAAAAATCTCAATTAATTTCTCAATTGATGAGAGATAAAAAATTAGAAGAAGCTGAAAAAATTAAACAAGAAGTGTTGAATGATAAAAAATCACTTGATGCGATCAATTTAGATTTAGACGCAATTGAATCTGAGCTGAAATCATTAGTTGAAATCATGCCAAATTTTTGCCATGATTCTGTGGCAATTGGAATTGATGAAAAAGAAAATGTTGAAATCAAAAAATTCTCTACTCCAACAAAATTTGATTTTCAACCATTGCCCCATTGAGAGCTTGGTGAATCATTAAATTTATTCATGCCTGAAATAGCAACTAAAATTACTGGCGCTAGATTTATTGCATATTACAATTTAGGTGCAAAATTATATAGAGCATTACAACAATATACACTTGACATGAATGCAAAAGCCGGATTCATTGAAGTGCTTCCGCAAGCAATTGTAAACGCTGATTCATTATATTGTTCTGGTCAACTCCCTAAATTTGAGGAAGACTTATTTAAACTAGAAAATTCAAACTATTATTTATCACCTACTGCAGAAGTGCAATTAGTCAATATTTTTAGAAATACAATAATTGATGAAAAGGAATTACCAATTAAAGTAACTGCTAATACTCCATGTTTTAGATCAGAAGCTGGTAGTGCTGGAAGAGATACTCGTGGTGTTATTAGATTACATCAATTTCATAAATCAGAACTTGTTTGTTTGTCTAACACATCAGATTCATATGGAATTTTAGAAGAAATGACTTCTCATGCAGAAAGTTTATTAGAATCATTAAAATTACCATACAGAAGAATTATGCTTTGTACTGGTGATACAGGTTTTGCTAGTACAAAAACTTATGATATTGAAGTTTGATTACCTTCTTATAATGATTATAAGGAAATTTCTTCATGTTCTAATTGTGAAGATTTCCAATCAAGAAGAGGAAAAATTCGTTATAAAGACTCAAATGGTAAAAACGTTTTAGCTCATTCATTAAATGGCTCAAGTTTAGCAATTGATAGATTATGAGTTGCTGTTGTTGAAAATTATCAAAATGAAGACGGAACTATTAATGTACCAGAAGTATTAATTCCATATATGAATGGAATTAATAAAATAACTAAATAAATAAATCGTCCAATACTTTAGAAAATTGTTTTATATTTTTTTTACTAATCTTTTTAGGATTAGAATTTTTTTGATTTTTAGTTTTTCTAATTCATATAATTAATGAAATTAATAATAATAAAACTATAGCTGAAGCTGAAAGAGAGAAAATTAATCAGAAGTTAGAACTACTTGTAATAATTGCATTATCATCATGGTAAATAATTATTGGTTGCAAATTTAATTGTTGTTTCATCAATTGATTCGCATTATGAATTGTATTCATTCAGTATGATAGTTTAACAATGGGTTGATCTTCATCATAAGTTACTTCTATTTTATTAAAACTATTTTCTAATCAGTCATGTTTCGTCAAATTTGTTGATAACAAAAACTCTGATTCTTGCTTGTGATCTTTATAATTGATTAAATTATCTAAAACATAATTTTCAAATTCACTAATGGTTTCAAATTTATCATCTGTATACACTATTTGATCAGAGATAATATTTTCAATATCCTCATTATTTTTTTCAGGTTGTAAGTTGATAGTTATTGAGTGGGTTATTATATGATCATCAATCTTTACACCAAACTTATTAATATTTAAATATTCTATATTTAGCTTAATAGAATTCATTGAATCATATCCTATAAACTCAATCTTATTTGTGTATCTATCTATAATTTTATTTGTGCCCAATATTTTTAAGATGTTTTCTTTTTTAAGAAGATTATTATCTGCAATGAATATAGGCGAATCAGGAGAAAAGTTTCTAATAACATCATTGAATTTTTCATCATTAATCCAATTAGTGGGATTATCTAATATATCAATAATTTCTTCTTGACTAAAACACCCTTGTTTTAGAAGTCATTGTCTTCATTCTTCGTTAAGTTTGAAATTGTTAAATTTTATTGTATTCCTAATATCAAAGATATTATTAGTTTGATATTTATCATCTACTAAATTAATCAACTGATTATCATCACTCATATTTAACTTGATTTCTCTATTGCTACTATCTTTAAACTTAAGGATGATGTTATCTATAATTATTTCTTCATCCCCATTATAATCATCAATTCCTATATGTAAGTTAGTTTTGTTGTCAGAAAAATAAAAGATTTTACTCTCTTTATTAAATTTGATTTCCTCTTCAATTGTTTGAACATTATTATTACGAGTTGTTTTTCATTTAATTAAAAACTTATATTCTTCACAAGATAAAATTCCGTTAGATTCCAAATTGTTTGTTATATTAAAATGACCAATAATAGATTTGATACTTGAATCAATTTTTGATGTCATCATTTCTTCTGTTATTTGATTATTATCCAATCTTTCTAATCATATATCTAAATTGTTTTCTTTATTTAACATTAATGATTTATGAACCGTTTTAACGATTGTTTCATCTGAAAATTTGAAGATTGTACCATCATTCAGTTTATCGATTATAAATTGAAATTGTGACGTTGAATTAACAGGACGATATTTTTCTGATGATTGCAATTGTGATATTCATTTTTGGTTACTCATCATTATTTGCTTTGCATAGAAAAACTCATTATTAATCTTTAATGAAAAATTATTCGAATTAATTCCTCTCATAGTTAAATCATTATCAATTGATAAAAAGTAGTTGTAATCATTAGAAATTTTCTTAGAATCAAAAATTAATTCATCAATATCAGCATTTAATTTAGCCGTTACTTTGCCTTTAGTTTTATGATGACCATACATCTTACCTTCAAAATTTCCACAAAAATTAGTTGATGGTCCATGTGTATGTGAAGGATATATACTACCCGATCCACCAGAATAAGAACAATTCCATTTAAATACTAATGGTGCTTCAAAGATAAGGGTTTTTTCTATCTTATTATAATTAATCTTGGTAATAGTATCTCTTGAGATTTCAAATAAGTCACTAGCTATTGTAGTTAGTGCATTGGCATAATCTTCGTGATGATATGTATCACTTATAGTTTTTGATGCACTAATATTATAATTTAGATTTACATTAATATTTGCACCACCTGTCATTGTGCTATAACAAGTAGTTGACCCAGCATTCAAGTTGGTATCAGCTTTCAATAAAATTGTTTTTCTATTATTGTTTTTATAAGTTCTTTCTTTTGATTGTAATAAAGCACTATCGTGTTTTTTGGCATTGTCAAAATTTTTTGATAATGCAATAGCTCCAAAACTCAGTAATGATGATCCGATCAAAAATAAACTAGCTCTTTTTCATATTTTTTTATTCATGTATACCTCTCAATATACATTTCAATTTTTTTATTGATTAAATATAAATTTTTAAATATTTTTTAATCATCTAAAGATTATAATAATTGTATGATTAAAAATATATTAGCTATTGAAACTAGCTGTGATGACACATCAATTTCATTATTATCAAATGATGAAATTATTTCAAATGTAATAATAAGTTCAGCTGATATCCAAAATTTATATGGTGGGGTTGTACCAGAAGTTGCTGCTAGAAACCATGAAAAAAATATTATCCCTGCATTAAAACAAGCGATTGCTGAATTTGATATTTCACAAATTGATTTAATTGCTTATACAAGTGAACCGGGACTTAGAGTTAGTTTAAATATTGGTGAAGCATTAGCAACATCGCTTTCAGATATTTTAGATAAACCATTATTATGTGTTAACCATTTATATGCACATATTTTTTCATTTTACGATAAACCAAAAGAGATTAATATTGAATATCCATTTCTAAGTTTGGTGATTAGTGGCGGACACACTTCTATTTATAAAGTTGAATCCCCTACTTTAATTACATTATTAAATGCAACATTAGATGATGCTGTTGGTGAGTGTTATGACAAAGTAGCAAGATGTTTAGAATTAGGTTATCCAGGTGGTCCTTTAATTGACAAATTGTATGACAGATCATGTAACGATATAAAGTTTCTTAAAAATGTAATTCCAGCTAATCAACCTTTCTCATTTAGTGGCTTGAAATCTGCTGTTTTAAATTTCATTAATTCAGCTAGAATGAAAAATGAAATTTTAGATATAAAAAAAATTGCGAGCAGTTTTCAATTTGAAATAATATCAATAGTAATAAGAAAATTAGAACATTATATAAATGAAACTGGAATCAGAAACATTTCTATTGGTGGCGGAGTTTCTTGTAATTCACTTTTAAAAGAAATGGTGAATAATTTAGATATCAAAAACCTTTATTTACCTAGTAGCAATATAATGTCTTCTGATAATGCTGCAATGATTGCTATATATGCAAATTTAATTAGTAAAAATATTCATTAAGAACTTTAGCAATTCTATTTTTCTTAACTTTGATAACATGTGTTGCAAATTTATTTAATTTTTTGCTTGGTTTGATTAAGAAACTACTTCCAGCAACTTTAAATGATGGAACATCATTGAATGAGTCGCCAATGGCTGCTGATTCTTTCCTATTGATATTTAATCTTTTTAATAAGAAATCTAGAGCAAAACCTTTATCAGATCCCTCTTTTACAATTTCATAGAAGAAACGGTGAGTTGTCAAAATTTCTATCCCAGGTAATTTTCTTAATTCATTATAAAATCTTTTCATCCCGCCTAAGTTAATGACAGAAGCAAAAACATTGATTTTATACGCTTCAATTGGATTATATTTTTTATATCACATATAGTTTAATATTCTTTTTCCATTTAATGCTTTTACATAGGGCATAAAGGCCATTATATTTCTTCTACAAAGTTTATAAACAGCCTTACATGTTGATTCTTCAATTCAATTTGAATGAATAACCTCTTTATTTTTAATATCATATACAATATTACCACTCAAACATGATAGATAATTTAATTTAAATCC
>JBOFSS010000045.1:0-2493 GCA_051651665.1 Mycoplasma sp. | reverse complement strand
TAAAACACCAGAAGAGTTGATAGTGAATTGTTCATAAATAACTTCATCTTTATTTTTAATCGATCCATTAAATCCGCCTGATCATTGTGTTCTATTAGTATAAAGATTATTATTGTCATGAACTTTGATTGTAGAAAATGCATTACTATAAAAAGCATTGCTTCCAATAGTTTTTAAAGAATTTGGAAGTGATAACTCACCACTTAGTAAACTACATCCATAAAAAGCAGATGAGCCAATTGATGTAAGTGTATTTGGGACAGTGAAGGTGCCAGTAATTTTATTACAGTTTTTGAAAGCATTTGTACCTATAGATGTTATTGAAGTTGGTAAGGTGATAGCTCCGCTCAAATTAATACAATTTTCAAAAGCACTATTAGAAATAGTTTTCAATTTATTTGAAAGTGTTAATTTACCAGTAAATCTAGAATTTTTAAATGCACTAGAGCCGATTGACGTAACTGTTTGTGGGATAGTTAAAGGATTGGTTGCTTTAGTGCAATCCTCAAATGCACTATTGCCTATTGTAACAAGTGAAGTTGGTAATATTATAGAAGTTAATTTAGAACAATTTTTAAATGCATCGCTATTGATTGTTTTTATTGAATTTGAAAAATTCAAAGTTGTCAAATTAGTAGCATTTTCAAAAAGTTTACTTGGTATAGTTTGAATTTTATTATTGTTTCTAAAATCGATTTCCACTATTTCTTTCTTGATAGAGTCAAATGATCCTTGTTTAATGGATTCAATATCAAAATTATCAATTTTAGTTGGTATGTTTAAAATTCCATTTTTAAAAAAATTATATTTTGAGTAATCACTTGCCATACCTGTTATTTGATTATTTGATGTGTCAAAAATGAAACCACTTAATTCGATTATGTCAGATGGAACTGGATTTGTTGGATTATCAGTTTTATTTTTACTAGATAAGACTAAAGGAACTGTGATTGATGTAGCAGTAGCTGCTACTAAAACAAAACTCAATCCAGAAATTAATCAAATTCTCTTGTTGTTAATTCAATTAGAATTTCTACTATTTCTAGAATTTGTTTTTCTAGAAATAGATTTTCTTGATTGTATTCTTGATTTTGAACGATTATTTTTATTTTTAGAAAAACTACTAGTTTTTCTTGAATGATATGTTTTTCTTTTCTTCATATTTTTACCTAATTTTTATATTACATACGTATATATAATATATTTTATATTATTAAATTATATATATGAAAATACTTAATTTATTTAGTATTTATTTAATTAATTACATTTATACAAAATCTGGGTAAGATTTAGATTTCATTGGCATGGTTTTTATATTGAATTATTAAGTGTAACATTCATTGTAAAATATCAGTGGAGCATGGAAACGATAATATCATACAATCAAATTACAAACTTTAAATGAAAAATTATAGGTAATCTAATAAATAGAAAAACTATTTCTTTTATTGTAAGAGATTTGAATAGATATAAATTAGTTATTGCAAGATAATCAAAAAAGAACTATTAATAATTTTATTTTTGTAATAGTTGATGAAGAAAATATAAAAGACAATGGTATAAATACTGTATGTATACTTCAAAGTGTAAAGATTCTAACAACATATTCTCAATATTATGATAAGAAATGTCATGATGTTGAAACGATATATTATAAATAATTATCAAAATCTGAAGTTTTCATCTTTAAGACGAATTTTTAATTTAATTAAGAATAATAGATGAGTTAATAGAAAATCTAACAGATTAAAATAGTATTATAAAAATCGAATGAAAAGAAATGTAAAAATCCTTTAAATTCTATAACAAGTTGTATTTCCTATATGAACTAGATCAAAACATATAGATAATAAGTCAATTTATAAAATTTTGAAGTAGATTTGATAATCGAGGAAAAGTTAGTGGACATAACAGAGTCCTATCCCTAATCGAACGAAAAACCAGCAAACATATAGTTTTAAAGTATGATGAAATATAATTCTGAGATTTTAAAATTAATAAATAAAAATGCTTTACAAGTATATTACATTACCAATATTAATAAATAATTTAGTTTTAAAAATGCTTATTTATCTTATTGATTAGATTACATGATTTATTTGTACACCTTTTGTTTATATTGATGATGTTCTAATAAGAATACAAAAGATATTGTTAGAAAACTTTATGAAAAGGGGTTAATTTATCTGAACTAACTAATAAAAATGAAATATTTAAAATACAATCAATAATATATCGATAAAAATATTTAATTAATTAAGAAATTGAAAAATACAAAACATCAGTTTAATTTTTAAAAATATTTATATACTAAAAATATCCAAGCCTTGCGAGCTCAGATATTTTTGCTATCAACCAATCTAGAATATTACACTTTATTAAGCATTATATTTTAGAATTGATTTTAGGTAATATGTATATGTTTGATAATATGAATTATTATCTATATTAAATTATTTAGTTTCAATAATTTCTATGATGGTTCCGGTG
>JBOFSS010000044.1:0-2674 GCA_051651665.1 Mycoplasma sp. | reverse complement strand
ATATCGCTTCAAGATATGTTAGACAAGAACATTTAGATGTTTTAACTGAACTTGAAGGTTTTATTGGTGTTGCAAATAAATTAATTAAAAATGATCCTAAAATGCAACCTGTTATTGATGCATTAATTGGTCAAATAATTATTTCTGATTCAATTGAATCAGCTACAAGAATTTCTAAATTTACTCATCAAATATATAAAGTTATTTCACTTGACGGAAACGTTGTTTTCCCTGGTGGTGCTATAACTGGTGGTAGTGAAGAATTTTACAAACCTGTTTTTAACCTTGAAAAACAAAGGGATGATTTACAACTTAATGGTAAAAGAATCTCTGAAGAATTATCAAAAATTAAATTAGAGTTTGAAAAAATCACAGCTGAATCAAATGAAGTTAATGTAAAAGTTCAAACAAAACAAATCGAATTAAATTCTTGAAAAGTTAAGCTTGATGAAAAAAATAATTATATTCAAAGATATACTAATGAATTTGAATCAATCTCGAAAGTTTCATTTGATTCTGGTAAAGAAATTAAAGAAGATGAATTACAAAATGAAATCAATACACTTTTACGTCAAGAAGCTAAAATTGAAGAAAACTTAAGAATTGCAAATACAAATAAAATAACATACGCTTCACAAGTGAATGAACTTGAAAATCAACTTGAAGATTCTAGAAAACAATTAGATAAAATTAAAAATAAATTATCTGATAATAGACAAGATCAACTTAGAGCTATAAATGGATATGATAATATCAAAAACAGAATTAATGAAAAATATACAATGACAGTTGATTTTGCAATTGAAAATTTTTCAGAAGAACTTCCTATCAGTGATGATCAGGCAAGAGTAGTAATTACTCAACTTAATGTAGAGATTGACTCATTAGGTAAATTTAACCCTAATGCTATTGAAGAACTTGCTGAAAAGCAAGAGAGATATGATCAAATTAGTGAAAATAGAAAACAAACAGAAGAATCAATTAAAACACTTAAGTTATCAATTAATGAATTAGATAAATCTGCTAAAGTTAAATTTTCAAAAGTGATTGAAGATGTTAACTCGGCATTACCTGAAATTTTTAAATATTTATTTGGTGGTGGAACTTGTGCTGTTAAATTTTCAGATCCAGAAGATATTTTAACTTCTGGTATTGAAGTTATTGCTCATCCTCCAGGGAAAAAACATAGCAATCTTAACTTATTATCTGGTGGAGAAAAAACATTGGTAGCAATAGCTGTATTATTCTCTATTTTAAAAATTTCTTCTTTCCCATTAGTAATATTAGATGAAGCAGAAGCTGCACTTGATAATTCTAATGTTGACAGATATGCAAAAATTATTAGTGAATATTCAAATGAAACTCAATTTCTAATTGTTACTCACCGTTCTGGAACAATGAAAGAATGTCCTGTTTTATTAGGAGCAACAATGCAAACTCCTGGAATAACAAACTTCTTTTCTGTAACACTTGAAAAAGCAATTGAATTAGCTGAAAAGGATGAAGATTAATATGTCGATTTTTAATTTAAAAAAAATTAGAGAAAAAATTAAAGAAAATAAAAAGCAAACTGAAATTGCTGAAAAGGCTGATGAAAACAGAATTTTTAAAGCATCTGATAATCAAAAAAGTTTTGATGACGGACTTAGAAATTCATCCAAAGGTTTATCTTCTTTAATTGATAAACTTGTTGGTAAACACATCAAGATTGATAGTGATTTTTTTGAAGAATTAGAAGAACAATTAATTGAGTTTGATGTTGGTTACCAAGCTACTAGAAAAATTATAGATGCAATAGAAGAAGAAGTTAGATTTCAAAACGTTAATGACCCAAATGTTATTAAACAAATAATAGTTGATAAATTACTTGTTTATTATATTAGTGATTCAAATATTGATATGGAAATTAATTTGTTAGAAGATCGAACAAATGTAGTTTTAGTTGTTGGTGTAAATGGTGTAGGTAAAACTACATCAATTGCTAAAATAACTAATTATTTTGTACAACAAAACAAAAAAGTTTTATTAGTGGCAGCTGACACTTTTAGAGCTGGTGCTGTTGAACAATTGAAAAAATGAGCTGAAATTTTAAATGTTGATATTGTAACTCCACAAAAAGATGGGCAAGATCCAGCATCAGTGATTTTTGAAGGTTTAGAAAAAGGTTATGCTAGTAAGTATGATTTAATAATTTGTGATACTTCAGGAAGGTTACAAAATAAAATTAATTTAATGAACGAATTAAATAAAATTGTTAAAATCATTAAAAGATTTGACACAACAGCTCCACATGAAACACTTTTAGTTTTAGATGCAACTACTGGTCAATCAGGGCTTAATCAAGCTAAAGCTTTTAAAGAAGTTGCAAATCCAACTGGGATTGTATTAGCTAAAATGGATTCTTCTTCTAAGGGTGGAATAATTCTAGCGATTAAGGATTTATTTAATATTCCAGTTAAGTTTATAGGTCTTGGTGAGTCGTTAAATGATTTAAAACCTTTTGATTTAGAATTATTTATTGAAGCTCTTATAAAGGATTTAATTAAATAAAAAATAAATATTGATATTATAAGATTTTATATTAATATATATACTTGTTAAGTAGATTACATGAATAAAAAAGATATAAAAAAAATAACTTCATTAATAGATAATTATGGTTTATTATTAAGTG
>JBOFSS010000043.1:0-5419 GCA_051651665.1 Mycoplasma sp. | reverse complement strand
TTTATTATTAGATATTGATTCGAAGATTGGAAACATATCCTTGCAGTCTTTGCATCAATCAGATCCACAATATAGATAAACATTACTATTTTCAATTTCTCTTTGAGCGTCCGCTCATAAAGTTTTTTTCATAAATCTATTTAGTAGTTCTTTTTCTTGAATTACTATGATTAGATTTTTTTGAATTTAATTTAAAAAATGATTTTAATTTTAAATTAAATTTTTCAATTTTTTCATAACTTGAATTTTTAGCACTAAGTCTGTTGCAGTATTCTTGTTCAGTGATACCTTGTTTTTTAGACTCTGACATATTTCTTAATTTAACCATTAAGATAGTTGAGTTAATTATGACTGTTACAACATTAGTGATGATTGATGGAAGTCCAGCTAGAATACCATTTCAAATGGCATTACTTTGTGCTCCATCAACAATCGATAAAGAACCGATTAATAATCAAAACGCTGATGAAGTTAACGCAATGATAAAGAATCATTTTGAAAGACCAGATGTGTCTCTTGTGATTAATGTTTTAATTCCCTGTGGAACGAAACAGCCAATAGTTGTTAATGCTCCGAAAAGACCAAAAATAAATAATGCTATTTTGACGGGTGTGTCAAACATATTTTCTCCTTTTTTTGTATGATTTTTCATACTTTTATACAATAGTTATTTTACATTATATGACAGACATATAAACATTGATTTTAGAATTATTTAAAAATCTGTAAGTTTTCATAATATGGTTAAGTTTTCCAACTAATAATACCTTTTTATTTTTATTGATATTTTTAAAATTTTGAACTACATAATCATGACCACATCTTGTTAATGTGTCATGAGAATCATCGATATGAGTGAATTCATCAAATACAAATATTATTCATTTGGGTGATTTATAGTATTTTTCTATATTTTTAATACTTTTTTTTCTTATATTAATCTTATTTTTAAGCATCATTTGTATTTTTCCACTTCAATATTGTTATTATATTATATAATTTGAATACTATGTCTATTACAGTTATTCTTTTAATTATTTCATTTGTAGTTATTTTGATCGGTTTGTTGCTCTCCTCTTCCGGAGCTAGTGCAGGTCTTTCAAATATTTCTGCTCAAGACCTAGAAATATTTAAAAAAACAAAAGATAGAGGGATTGTTAAAATGTTACAAGTGATATTTGTAATAATATTAGTTATTATTGCAGCGTTGATTATTACATTTTCGATTATAAAGATATAAACATGATGAATGAAAAAATACAAACTGCAATATTTGAGATTGTAAAAGCAGAAAAAGGTAGACCTATTCCTTCTGGGATTTTAATGGAAAAGGTGAAAACTAAACTAAGTATCAATGATAGAAAAAGAATATATTCTGAAATTGATCAATTAATTTTAAATGGTTCATTAAAGAAAAGTCATTCAGGTTCAATTCTTGAAGGATATATTAACGCACCCTTAATTAATGAATTTTATACAGGTATTTTAATGATTAATTCAGCTCTTGATGGCTATGTGAAAATCAAAGATGAAGAAAATAAAGAAGTAATAAAAGAATTGTTTATTAATAAATCTAACTTAAATGGTGCTTTAACTGGTGACACTGTAGAATGTCAGCCAATGGATAAATTCGGAAGAAATGATGTACAACATGCTGTAATTACAAAAATTGTTGAACACAATACAAAATTTATTGTAGGTACATTTCAATTAATTGGAACTGAATATAATGTTGAATTAGATGATAAAAGAAATTATCTAAAAGTTATTTTACAAGACACAGACAAATTAGTTAACGGCCATAAAATATTAGTTGAAATTGGTAAAATTGATGGTGATAAAATTTATGGTCATGTATCAAGAATATTAGGTCATAAAGATGATGTTGGAATGGATATTATTTCAATTGTTGTTAATCATGGAATTGAAATTGATTTTTCTGATGAAACTAATGAGATAGCTAATTCTAAAAAAATTGATCCTAAAGATAATGTTGAAGTTAGAAGAGATATTTCTAAAAGACAAATAATCACAATTGATCCAGCAACAAGTAAAGATTTAGATGATGCTGTGCATGTTAAAAAATTAGACAATGGAAATTACTTTTTAAGTGTTTCTATTGCAGATGTTAGCCACTATGTTGTTGAACCTAAATTATATGATGAAGCTTTATCCAGAGCTACCTCTGTATATTTAGTTGATAGAGTTATCCCAATGCTTCCGCATTATCTTTCGAACAATATTTGTTCATTAAACCCTAATGAAAAAAGACTTTGTTTAACGTGTGATATCGAAATTACCCCAGAAGGAAAATATATTAATATTGATGTATTCCCATCAGTTATTGATTCGCATAAAAGATTTAGTTATGATGAAGTAAATGAATACTATAAAAAAGAAGAAAAAGATTGAAATCAATCGATTAAAGGAATGTTGGATGAATGTTTAGAACTTCACCACATTTTAAGAAAAAATAAATACGAAAATGGTTATATTGATTTTGATATCAAAGAACCAGTGATTGTTGTTGATGAAAAATGTTGACCAATTGATGTAAAAATAAGAGAACGTGGAATCGCTCAAAGAATGATCGAAGATTTCATGATTGCAGCTAATGAAGCAGTCACTATTAAAGCGAATCAATTAGATATACCATTTATTTACAGAATTCATGATGTACCACAAAGTGAAAGACTTAAAATATTTGCAGTAGAAGCACGTAAACTAGGGATTTTCATTAATTCTGATGATTTGACTGACATTACACCTAAAACTTTAACTAAGTGATTAGAAACTAATAAAAACCATCCTAATATCAGTTTAATCTCTAAACTCTTATTAAGATGTATGTCAAAAGCAATTTATTCTACAAAAAATATTGGTCATTTTGGATTAGGATCTCAAAACTATTCTCATTTCACTTCTCCAATTAGACGTTTTCCAGACTTGATTGTTCATAAATTATATTGAATGTTCGTTTTCAAACCAGAAATGTATTCTGATAAAGAAAAAACAGAATTTAAAAACAAATTAGCAGAACTTTGTGAACACTGTAGTGTTAAAGAAGTTAATGCAGTTGAAACTGAACGTGATGTTAATCAATTAAAATTCTGTCAATATTTATCTGATAATGTTGGCAAAACATTTAAAGGTACAATTTCAACAGTAAAGAGTTTTGGAATGTTTGTAGAACTTGAAAATACAATTGAAGGTTTAGTTAAAATAAATAACATCGGAAAAGATTTCTGATTATTTGATCAAGAAGAAAATGTTATTAAAGGGAGAAGTAGCGGTAAGAAATTTACTTATGGAGATAAAATCGAAATTAAAGTTTCTTCTGTTGATATTGCAACAAGACAAATTAACTTTGAAATATTAGGTTATGAAGTCGATAAATTCAAACCAGAACATCGAACTAATAATAGATCTATGAAAAAACATTACTAAATATAAGACATCAAATGGAAAATACAAAATATATAAAATTAGCAAATGAACTTGGGTTGAATTTTAAAAATATAGAAAATTTCAAACAGGCTTTTTATATTAAAAAAATCGCTACAGTTAATGGTAACTCAAAAGATAATTATTCAAATGCTGGAATAGCAACTCTTGGAGATTCAGTATTAAAAGTGTATGTTTCAATTCGTTTATATGAAAAGGGAATTAATGAACGTGGCAAATTAACGAAATTAAAAGAAAAGATTGAAGATAATTCAACACTTTTAAATATCTCTAATAATTGAAACCTTCACCTATTTGTTTTTGATGAATACGGAGGAGTTGAAAATAGAGACCCTGCCAAACAAATACCCAATAGTTTAAAATTAAGATCAACTCTTGTTGAAGCTATTATAGGAAGTTTGTTTATTGATCAAGGAATTGAAAAGACTTTTGATATTTTAAGAGAGTCATCATTCCTATCATTGATAAATCAAAAGATTGCAATTGTAGTATAATTAATTTTTAAAGAGGTGGCAAAATGGAAAGAAAAATATTTATTGTAAAAGAAGAAGATTTTTGTAAAAATGAAGATCAAATTACATATTTTTATGATTATTATGATGAAAGAATTGAATTAGAACGAAAAAAGATTACATTCAGTTCTAGATTAGAAAAAAAAGGATACATAATAAAAGAAATCATACCAACTTCAGGTGGTAAACTAATACTGATTTGTTACAAATAATTTTTATTTTAAATTCAAGAAATCATTATTTTCTGTGTCCATTGTAGCACAAGAAAGTAATGTATTTTTAATCCCATTTTCTACAATTATTGAACTTTTATTCGGTAGAATAATTTCTTTAAAATTGTCACATCCATCAAAAGCTGATAACTCAATCATTATTTCATTTTGAAAAATTAATTTTTTATCAAATCCACAATTTAAAAAAGTTCCTCTTTCTATTTTTTGTAGATTTTTCGGGATGATTAAATCACCTTTAAATTTTGTACAATTTGCAAAAGCAAATATTCCAATAGATTTAATACTATTCGATAACATTAATTCACCATCAAAGCCACAATTTGAAAAAGCGTCTTCTTCTATTACTTCAACATTATTGAAAAACTTTAAGTCACCATGGATATTAGAACATCCAGAGAATGCATTTGATTTAATGGTTAATAATTTCTCTGGCAAAAAAATCATACCATCAAAACTACTTTGTAAAAAAGCCGAATCACCAATTACTTCTAATGAATTAGGAAAATTTAAATCACCTCTTATATAATCATTTTTAGCAAATGCTCAATCTCCAATAATTTTTAAATCAGGAGGTAAATTTAAGAACCCGTTAAAACCACAATATGCAAAAGCGGCTTCTGGGATTTCTTTTATATTTTTTGGAATATTAATATTTCCGATTAGCTGATCACATCCAAAAAAAGCATGACTTTCAATTGTTTCTAGTTCTCAAGGCAATTCTAACTTACCATTAAATTGACAATATTGAAAACAAGCTTCAGGAATTATTTTTACTTTTTTTGGAATAGTTAAATTACCTTCAAAAGAAGTTGCTCCTCTAAAACTGAATTTACCAATTTTTTCTAATCCGAAAGGTAAAATTAGTTCACCATCTAAATTTGTACAATCTTCAAAAGTGCTCTCTTCAATTTCCTTTACACATGAAGGTATATTAAGTTCATTGCCTTTGATGAACTTATGTTTATTTTCTAAGTTAATAACTCTTGCTTTAATTGCTTCCATAGAGAGATTGTATATTATTTATTGATAATTGCAATCACTGAATATTAAATTCATAAAAGATTTTCTATTTTTCATTGTTACATAGTATATTATACATACATTAGTTTAAACTAATGTATGTATAATATACTATGTAACAACAAATTTTGATATAATTTAATCATGAAAAACATGATAATCACAGGAGCCTCAGCTCTTTATAAACAC
>JBOFSS010000042.1:0-4672 GCA_051651665.1 Mycoplasma sp. | reverse complement strand
TAAATCAAGGCTGACAAGCATTTAAAATTGATAAAGAAACTATACTTATAAAGTATCAGCATATCTTAATAAGATATTTATGAAAGAGATGGGAAGAGTAAGATTTTATCTAGATCAATAATGAATTTTATATGCTGCGCATATAAAACCATATAAAGATTGTGAGATAGATATTGAAAGATATGATGAAGACGATAGAATTCTATTATATAAAAAACGTCATTCCATATTCGATAAAGGGTTTTTACATTCAATGATAAATGAAGAGGCGTTATATCAGAAAATATCAATATGAATGACGAAGTAGTTTTACGAAAAGAATTTTAATCATATTATTTGTAATTTTAAAAATATAGGAGTAATATGAAATTAGAGGAGAGTAAACACCAATTAGGGTTTCTCAACACCATGTTATGAAAACCCCATTAATTTATGGAAGTTTTTACCATAAGATTTAAAAAGACGATAATAGCTGCATCAGTAGTTCTAGCAATTTCTGGTATTGTTGCAATACCAATAACTATATGACATTTACAAAGAACAGAAATTGTTGAAAATAACCATCACCAATTTTCAATAAATCTAGACTATCCCTTAAAGATGACGTTAGCACTTCTTGAGATATCAATGAACTTGATAAGAAGTTCATTGGATCAATGGAGGAACTCTTAATTATTGAAAATTTCCCTAAAGATACAGTTTTTATTATTAAAAATTCTATCTTTAAAAAAGCTTATTATTTATTAGAAATACTTTTGATAAATATATACTAGATGGTAAAGAATATATGAATACAACAGACTCATCATTCTTTATCCGATTACCATTCATAATGAAAAATTGGTTTTCATTTGAAAATACTAAATTACTTGGCTTTAGTGAACAATATAAAGCATCAGATGAATACAAAAATTGAAATGGTATATTAGAGATACCGTTATTGAATAATGACAATGAATATGTGCTTGAAATAGCAGATCATGCTTTTTATAACGACATTAACATTAAACAAATCAATTTCCATCCAGAAACTCATATCAAAACAATCGGAGAGAGTTGTTTTGTTTCTTGTCAAAATAATTATGGAGCTCTCATTATTCCAAAATCTGTAGAAGAAATTAACTCACATGCATTCTATGAAAATAATATTAAAAGTTTAAGCTTTGAAGAAGGTTCTTACTTAAGAGAAATTCATAGTAAAGCATTTTCTACTTTAAGAAATGTTCATGGTGATTTAATATTATCTAATAGCATTGAGAAAATAGGTCCTAGTGCATTTGCAATAACTTATTTTGATGGAGAACTATTTATTCCTGATAATTTCTTACCAGAGAAAAATAAACCGTTCAGAGATAATAATACATTCTCAAGTGCATCACTTTGAGGAAATGCATCAATTTGATCTAAATATTGAGAAAGAGGGTTAAGTTTGCATATTAAAAGTGTAACTTATTTTAGATAGTGTTTATCTAGATTTGCAAGCTATATATCCATTAGGAAATAACCTACCACATATAATATTACATTTAGAAATTAGTTCTTTAATGTTTCTAGCATCAACAAACTGAGATATAGCAATAAGCAAGTGAGCCGTTGCTCTAGAGTCTTCTAAGGCATCATGATGCTTGAATTTAAAACTAACCTTGTGCACATAATGTATTTAATTTGTGATTTTCACAATTAGGTCAAAGTTTTTTAGATATTAGCATAGTACATGAATAATGTAAGTTGAGGTGTTGTAGACCGTATGCTGCTAGTGTTGCTCGTGAAACACTCATATCAAATGATGCATTATGAGCAAAGACTATTTTATTATTTAGTAAATCTGATAATCCGTTATTTCAAATCTCTTTAAAAGTTGATTTATCTTTAACCATATCAGGAGTAATTCCATGTATTTTGATATTTATACGATCAAAATACCCATTAGCTGGTTTAAATAGAAAACTTCATTCATTAACTATCTTACCATCTTTGATTTCTACTATACCAATAGAACAAGCGCTACATCTTTGACTATTAGCTGTTTCAAAATCTATTATAAATGCATTCATGTTGATATTATACGATTATTAATGGATGATGAGTATTTATATATGGATAATAAATTTTATTTATTTTTGTAATTAATGCATTATCGCATCAATAAGTATTGTTTAAAATATTGAAAGAAATTTTTAAAAATATATTATTAAGATTACAAAGAACTTTTTATATTTATTAAAAATATGAGTAACTTTACTATAAAGTGTTTAATCCCTAAAATATCAATGATATTTATAGTTCTTCAAAATAAAAAATGATTTTCTTTCCTCCGAAATGGTGGGTAAATAAAAGAATGTATAAAAAATACAATAAATATGTTCTTTTGAAATGTAAATAACAGTGCCTATCCACTAGATTTCATCATAATCAATAATATCGCCATAGTAGGTTTCATAAATATCTTTTAGATCTCGCTTCAAAGATTCGACCTTATCATCACTATTAGCGCTTCCAAATCTATTTAAAGGAGTCTTTATCAAATTAACAATGGTAGATCCTGCAAAAGATAAATTTCTAGTTTTCAAAGAATGTTTAATATATTCACGAATTTCATGTTCTACAACATCATGACTTCTCACTAATTTTTCAACATCATGATTAAGACTTTGAAGTGCATAGCTCTCCATACTTGAAACAATATCACCATCATTTATATTTCCGTTTGCTCGCTCTAAAAATGCTAATAGTAATTTTTTCTTATTGAGTGATTCGTTAGTTGCTTCAATTCGGATTTTGAATTCGCACATTTTATCTTCTGTTAATTCTTTGTTTTGAACTGTATCATTAAGATTACCAATTATCTTATTAACATCATATATTTCAGTTAGATATATTTCGCTATGATATGTTAAATCATTTGAAATATCATATATTTCACCATTTTTTTCTTCTATATTTTTTCAAAGTTCAGCTCTAACTGCTTGACAGTGTGAGACATATTGAGTGTACTGGAATCCGTTTATCAATTCCTTTTCTTCAGTAAACTCGGCAAATTGCTTTAAAAAATGTCTTAATTTAGCAAATTGATTAAATGTATTTATAAAATCAATTTTAGCATTTATTTCAAGTTCAATAAAATTAGTATTAGCAAGGTTAAAATTATTAACCAAATCGCCTACAAATTCGATATATGATTTATGATGTTTACCTTTTTTATCATCATAACCCAACTCATAATAATCATTAAAATTTCTTGTAAAAATATATGTAGTGTCACTTGTATACAAGTCAAAAGCTTTCTCCATCTCTTTGCCAAAAGACACATCCATTACAAGCACATTACCTTGTGTTTTAGTTTCGTTAAATAATCTGTTGGTCCTACTTATGGCTTGTATTAAACCGTGTTTCTTTAATTTTTTATCAATTATTAAAGTATTTAAACGAGGTGCATCAAATCCAGTTAAAAACATGTTCACTACAATGACGAGGTCCAATCTTTTTTCTTTGTCATCTTCGTTTATTTTAGATTGTAATTTTTGTGAATATTCTTTGAAATAACTAGCGGAACAACTATCACCATACATTTCATTAAAATCTTTAATAATTACATTTTCCAGATAATCTCTATCATTTGAGCTCAAACCTGATACATCTTCATTGTTTTCATCATCAATATTCCCCGTTAATAAATTGTTATTCTCCGCACTTGTGGTTGAATATATAGCTCCAATTTTTAAATTTGGGTTTTGTTTTTTAAATTCATCATAATATTGTTTTAATCTTTCCTTGCTATGAACAGCAAACATTGCATTAAATTTTCCATGTATAGTATATTTTGGGAGGTTATTTATAATTAATTCAACGTTATTAGCTATTCTTCTCGGATCTGAATATGGTCGTTGAAAATCAACACTTGTATTATCATCTATTTTTTCGTTATCTTCAATCGTATCTTGGATTCCACTAAACCCAGAACCTTTTATATATTGAATGTGGAACCCTAGAACATTACTTGCTTTGATAGCATCATTAATTTTATAAGAGTGAAGGCAGTCTCCGAATAATCTTTCAGTTGAATCATCTATTTCTTTATCTGCAATGATCGGAGTTCCTGTAAAGCCAAACATTAAATTATCTTTAAAGTATTTTTTAATTAGTGAATGCGTTTCTCCAAATTGGGATCGATGACACTCATCAAAAATGAAAACAAATTTTTTATCTTTAAAATTATGAGAATCTTTAACAACACGAGCTAATTTTTGAATTGTGGTTATAACAATCCTATCATTACTTTTGTTTGATTCTAGTTTAGTTATTAAATCTTTAGTATTCTTAGAATCTTGAATAGAACCTTTTTGAAATTTGTCAAATTCTTTTCTCGTTTGAAAATCCAAATCTTGTCTATCCACACAAAAAATAATTTTATCAATATTTTTAAATCTTGAATCATTTGCAATTAAAGTAGATAGTTTAAATGAAGTTAAAGTTTTGCCAGATCCAGTTGAATGCCATATATAACCGCCTTTATCAAATAATGGTTTAGGTTGGTTTCAACAATTTAATCTTCTTAGAGCTTCTTCAACAGCGGTTATTTGATAAGGACGCATAACTATTAAATTACGATTTATATATTTGTTATTTGCTTCGTCAGCTTGTTTACCTTGTTTTAAAACCATATATTTTGTCA